>NZ_JBQGCX010000869.1:0-2270 GCF_052038725.1 Actinosynnema sp. | reverse complement strand
TGGTCGGCCCGCTGGCCGAGCTGGGGCCCCGGCTGGACCGGGTGCGGTGGGCGCGGCTGTGCACGCGGCTGGCGCGGGTGGCGTACCTGGCCGGGCGGTGGGAGCTGGGGGCCGCGCAGGTCGACGAGGCCCGCGCGCTGCTCGGCGCGGACGGCCCGGTGGCCGAGGTGGCGCTGGTGGACTCGGTGGCGGCGTCGCTGGCGCTCCAGTCGCCGGGACCGGACCGGGTGGAGCGGGCGCGGGAGCTGGCGCTGCGGGCCGCCGAGCGCAGCCCGGACCCGGTGGTGCGCTGCGAGGCCAGGCAGCTGCTGGGCATCCTGGCGCGCGAGCGGGACGTGGGCGAGGCGACCGAGCACTTCGTGACGGCGCAGCGCATCGCCGAGGAGCACCGGCTGCCGGTGCAGCGCAGCTACGCGGTGGTGCGGCGGGCCGGGCTGGCGTGGCTGGCGGACGCCTCGGTCTCCGGGCTGCTCAGGGCGCGGGCGGAGGCGCTCGGCGTCGGGGCGATCTTCGTGGCGTGCAACGTGGACGCGATCCTGGCGCTGGACGCGGTGCTGCGCGGCCGGTACGCGGAGGCGGACGAGCTGGTGGAGCGGTGCGCGGAGGACACCGCGCGGTTCCAGCTGCTGGGGATCGCGGGCTACGTGCTGATGACCCGCGCCACGGCCGCCGCGCACCGGGGGCGGCGGGCGGAGATGGCGGCGGCGCTGGAGCGGTTCGACGCCGTGGGCGGGGCGGGGGCGCAGGAGCGACCGCTGTGCTTCGGGCTGGCCAGGGCGTTCTGCGCGCTGCTGGAGGAGGACCGGGGGCTGGCGGCGCGGGAGCTGGCGGTCGCCGAGGAGCTGGAGCTGGCGAGCCCGTCCACGTTCCACCTGTCCGGCACGCACGGGCTGCGGCTGCTGCTGGGGGCGCTGGACGGGGGCGTGGACCTGGCCGCGTGCGCCCAGGTGGTCGGGGGCGCGGTCGGCGGTATGCGGTGGAACCGGGTGTTCGGCGGGTACGCGCTGGCGGTGCTGCTGGGGCGGGCCGGGCGCGGGGACGAGGCGCTGGCGGCGTTCGCGTCGGCGCGGGCGGCCGGTGAGGTGTTCCCGCTGGCGGACGGGCTGGGGCTGCGGCTGGCGGCGGAGGCCGCGGTGCGGGACGGCTGGGGTGAGCCGGTCGGGTGGTTGCGGGAGGCCGAGGAGCGGTTCCACGGGGCCGGGTCGTCGGCGGTGGCCAGCGCGTGCCGGGGGCTGCTGCGGGCGGCCGGGGCCCCGGTGCAGCAGCGGCGCAGCGGCAGCGACCTGGTGCCGAGGGAGCTGCGGGCGCTGGGGGTGACGGTGCGGGAGTTCGAGGTGTTCCGGCTGGTCGGGGTGCGGTTGGGGAACAAGGCGATCGCGCACCGGCTGCACATCTCGCCCCGGACCGTGGAGAAGCACGTGGCCAGCCTGCTCAGCAAGACCGGGCGGGGCGACCGGGAGGGGCTGAGCAGCTTCGCGGCGGGGCTGGTCGGGTGACGGGGCGCGGACGGCGCGTGACCGGCGCGTCCCGGCGGGGAAAACCGGGGCGCTGGGCGGCTCGGGGGTGGGTTACCTTCTGGCTCATGTCACGAGTGCTGTCGGTCAACACGGGGGTTCGCGTCCCGTTCGAGGGCGTGCGGATCGGCGAGTCCGCGATCGGCAAGCGGCCCGTCGAGGGGGCCGTGGCGCTGGACGTGCCCGATGCCGGGATGAGCGGCGTGTCCGGGGACGAGATCTCCGACAAGGTCAACCACGGCGGGCCGGACCAGGCGGTGTACGCCTACGCCCGCGAGGAGCGGGCGGTGTGGGAGGCGGAGCTGGGGCGCGAGCTGCCCGCCGGGCTGTTCGGGGAGAACCTGACCACCGAGGGCGTGGCGGTGTCGGACGCGCTGGTGGGCGAGCGGTGGAGGGTGGGGACGGCGCTGCTGGAGGTCACCGCGCCGCGCATCCCGTGCCGGACGTTCGCGCTGGTGCTGGACGAGCCGCAGTGGGTCAAGCGGTTCACCGCCCGCGCGCTGCCGGGGGCCTACCTCCGGGTGCTGGAGCCGGGTTCGGTGCGCGCCGGGGACGGGATCGAGGTGGTCGAGCGGCCGGGGCACGCGATCACGGTGGCCGTGGTGTTCCGGGCGCTCCAGCTGGAGCCGGAGCTGCTGCCGTCGCTGGTCGGGGTGGCCGGGCTGTCCGAGGAGGTCCGCGAGAAGGTCGCCAAGCGCGTGGCGCGGGCGCGCTGAGACGAGCGCGGGCGCGGGGCGGGGGTCCCGGGCCCCCCGC
>NZ_JBQGCX010000868.1:0-2601 GCF_052038725.1 Actinosynnema sp. | reverse complement strand
GAACCACCCCCCACGAAACCGGCGGCAACAGCACCTTCATCACCCCGCCATCCCGCTCAACCCCCAACCCCCTCGGCTTCACCCTCTCCGGTTGCACAGCCGTGTTGATCGCCCCGCTGTCCTCATCCCCCAACACCCAGGCCTCGACAACCCCCCGCTCCCCGCCCTCGAACCCAACCTCGACCGACTCGTGCCGATGCCGGTTGACCAGGAACACCACAACCTCCTCCCCCTCCCGCGTCACCACCGCGTCCACCACCGGAACCTCCCCGAACCGCCCGGTGTCCTGCGTGGGCCCGTCCACCAGGGTCCGCAGCACCTCCCCCCGCGCCAACCGCGAGGTCAACGCGAACGGGTGAAACGTCGTCTGCCTCCACGCCGCCGAATCCGGTTCGCACCGAATCGGCGCGATCACGTTCACCAACTGCGCCTGACAGGCCACCGCGACCCGATCCGCGTGCCGCAGCAGCGAGATCAGCAAGTTCCCCACCACCACCGCGTCCGCCACGTCGTACGTGTCCTCGATCAACTTCGGCGCGCGCCGCCACTCCGAGGTCCGCGACGCCTCGAAATCCTTGATCGACCACACGTTCCACTCGTCGAACGAGATCCCGATCCGCTTCGAGCTCTTCACCTTCGCGCCCACCGCGTCCGCCGTGGCGGCGACACTCCCGATGAACCGGTCCATGTCCTCCGCAGACGCCAGGAAGCTGTCCACGTCCCCGTCCAGCACCTCGTAGTACGCGTGGCACGAGATGTGGTCGACCTCCTCGTACGCGGCCTCCAGCACAACCCGCTCCCACTCGCCGAAGGTGGGCATCGCGGAGCTGGAGCTCCCGCACGCCACCAGCTCCACCCCTGGCTCCGCCTGCCGCAGCGCCCTGGCGGTCTCAGCCGCCACCCTGCCGTACTCCTCCGCCGTCTTGTGCCCCAGCTGCCACGGCCCGTCCATCTCGTTCCCCAAGCACCACAACGAGATCCCGTGCGGCTCCGCGCTCCCGTTCGCCACCCGCAGGTCCGACAACGCCGTCCCCGAACCGTGGTTCGCGTACTCGTGCACGTCCAGCGCCTCGGCCACCCCCCGAGTCCCGAGGTTGACCGCGTACATCACCTCGACCTCGGCCTTCCGCGCCCACCGCACGAACTCGTCCAGCCCGACCTCGTTCGACTCGATGCTGCGCCACGCCAGGTCCCGCCGCACCGGCCGCTGCCCGCGCGGCCCCACCCCGTCCTCCCACCGGTACCCGGACACGAAGTTCCCACCCGGGTAGCGGACCACCGACACCCCCATCTCACGGGTCAGCGCCAGCACGTCCTGCCGGAACCCCTCCTCGTCCGCCGACGGGTGCCCCGGCTCGTAGATCCCGCCGTACACGCACCTCCCCAGGTGCTCCACGAACGACCCGAAAAGCCTCCTGCGCACCGGCCCCACCACGTCGTCGGTCCGGAACGACACAACTGCTCTCAGCACAGCAACTCCCCTACTTCAGCGCGCCGGCGCTCGCACCACTGCGCCAGAACCTCTGCAGCAGCACGAAAGCGGTGATGAGCGGGACGATCGCGATCAGCGCCCCGGTGATGACGAGGTTGAACAGCACCCTGGTCCCCGCTTCCTGCTGCGCGGTGTTGAACCAGGTGGTGAGCCCCACGGTGAGCGGGTACAGGTCGCTGTCGCTCAGCATGACCAGCGGCAGGAAGTAGTTGTTCCACGTGGCCACCAGCGTGAACAGGAACACCGTCACCAGCGCGGGCCGGACCACCGGCAGCACCACCCGCCAGAAGATCAGCGCCTCGCCCGCCCGGTCCACCCGTGCCGCGTCGATCAGCTCCTCCGGCACGCTCTGCGCGATGTACACCCGCATCAGGTAAGCGCCGAACGGGTGCAGCAGGGACGGCAGGACCACCGCCCACCCGGTGTTCACCAGCTCCACCTCGGACAGGATCAGGTAAGTGGGCAGCACCAGCGCGGTCGCGGGCACCATGACCATGCCCAGCAACGCGGTCTCGAAGAACTTCTTGCCGGGGAACGAGAACCGCGCCAGCCCGTACCCCGCCAGCGCGGCCAGGGCCGTGGCGCCGACCGCGCTGGCGCCCGAGTAGACCGCCGTGTTCAGCAACCACCTCCCGTACGCGCCACCGTCTTCGCGGAAGAGCTTGCCCACGTTGTCGAACAGGTTGAAGTCCGCGAACCACAGGGCCGGGCTGGACAGCAGATCGGCCTGGCTCTTGGTGGCCGCGACGACGACCCACAGCAGGGGCACCAGGAAGTACAGCACCCCCGCGCCCATCAGCAGTTTCGGCACCAGGTCCGGCACGACCGCAGAGTTCCGCCTCACGCCCGCGCCCTCCACCGGTTGACCAGCACCGCCCCGTAGGACACCACGAACACCGCGAACCCCAGCACGAACGAGATCGCCGCCGAGTAGTGGAAGTCCGAGTACGCGAACGCCTGGTTGTACGCGTACAGGTTGGGCGTGTAACCCCCCGACACCTGGGGCGCGAACCTCGCCATCACGTACCGCTCGGTGAAGAACTGCATCGTGCCGATCACCGTGAACACCCCGGCCAGCGCGATCGCCCCCCGGATGGCCGGGACCTTCA
>NZ_JBQGCX010000867.1:0-2859 GCF_052038725.1 Actinosynnema sp. | reverse complement strand
CGTCGAGCGCGACCGGCCCGAACTGCTCTACCTGGTGCCGACCTTCGCCAACCCGACCGGCCGCACCCTCGACGCCGAGCGGCGCGCCGAGGTCCTCCGCGTCGCGGAGCGCTCCGGGCTCCGAGTGCTGGAGGACGACCCGTACAGCGAGCTGCGCTACCGGGGAGACGTGGTGCCCGCGCTGGCCGCGTCGAGCGACTCGGTGCTGTACCTGGGCACGTTCTCCAAGATCGGCGCGCCTGGCCTGCGGGTCGGGTGGCTGCGCGCGCCCGAGGATCTGATGCCCGCGCTCGTGGTCACCAAGCAGGCCGCTGACCTGCACACCTCCGCGTTCGACCAGGCCGTCGTCGCTGACTACCTGCGGGAGAGCGACCTCGACGCGCACGTCCGGCGGTTGTGCGCGACCTACCGGGAGCGGCGGGACGCGCTGGTCGGCGCCCTGGCGGCGGTGCTCCCCGAGGGGGCGGTGTGGACCGACCCGGACGGCGGGATGTTCGTGTGGGCCCGGCTGCCCGGAGGGGTGGACACGGCGGTGGTGCTGCGGCGGGCGCTGGAGCGGGACGTGGCGTTCGTGCCGGGCGCGTCCTTCTACGCCGGTGAACCTGATCGGGCGACGATGCGGCTGTCGTTCACCACCGGCGCCCCCGAGGTCATCCGGGAAGGTGTGCGGAGGTTGGGGGAGGTGCTGTGAGGCCTCCGGACGTCCGGTAGTTCCGGGCGCAGACGTTTGCGCGTTCACCCGGATGGGGATTTTTGTGGGTGGGCGGGTGATCAAGGAGGAGCCTTTGATGCGCAGGCTGTGGCCGGTCCTCGCGACGGCGGTGCTGGTTCTCGCGAGCGGGTGCGGCGGGGGTGACGGTCGGCTGGTCGCCATCGCGTCGGACGGGCGGGACCAGGCCGAGCTGGCGCTGCTGAGCGGGGCGACCACGATCGTCGTGCGGGCCGCAGACCTCGGCGACGAGCTGGTGCGGGCCTGGGCCCCGGACGGGTCGAAGCTCGCGCCGCGCGCCAACGTCGACGGGGACGTGGTGCGGGTGTCGTTCGAGGACCGGGGCGGTTCCGGGACGGCCGACGCGCGGGTCGAGGTGAACCGGTCGGTGCTGTGGAAGGTGCGGCTGGACGGCGGGGCGGTCGAGCAGACCGTCGACCTCGGGGCCGCGCGGGTCTCGTCGGTTGACTTCGGAGCCGGGTCGCAGCGGGTCGACCTGACGCTGCCCGCGCCGTCCGGGGCGGTGCCGGTGCGGGTGACGGGTGGGGCTTCGACGTTCGCGGTGCACCTGCCGACCGGTGCGGAGGCTCGGGTGCGGTTCGGCGGGGGCGCCGGGCAGGCGGTGATCGACGGGGCGACGACGTCCGGGATCGCCGGGGGCACGGTGCTGGGGACCGGTGCGGTTGATTCCGCGGGGGACCACTACGCGGTGGACGCGATCGCCGGGGTCGGGTTGTTGACGGTGGATCGCGGGGCGCGGGGTTGACGGGCTGCTCGCAGGATTGGTGAGTTCTCTTCGGGTTTTGCGCGGGATTCCAGGGGGTTGAACTGCTCGTCCTTCCTGGAAGGGGGTGCGGTGGAGGCGCAATCGTTTGCTGTGGGGTGTGCGCCGTTCCCCGCCGTCACTCGGAAGTGTGGTAAATCCTGTTCTGTGCAGCGTTTTCGCTGGTAGATCGAGCCCCGCGTGATTCCCCCTTGATTCGTGGCGGAAGAACAATTGTCTGTGGGGGATCACTCCGGGCAGAATTGTGGCAGGGACCCGGACGGCCCGCACAGGTGCGGGAGGCGGGATTCGGTCGTGGCGCAAGACGGGGGCGTCACGGCCGCTCCACTAGTACGCGGCACGAGCGCGGTAGCGCTTGGTCGTCGTGCTCCGGCCGGGTCCTTTGTCGGGGTTGGACCTTTGTCGGGGTTGGACGCGTCGCGGTTGATCGGGGTCGAACGGTCGGCGTTGAGCGCAACGGCCTCGTGCTGACTGCCGGGTCGGGTCGTCTGGAGCCGTTGGTGCTTCGGGTGCTGACGGGGTCGTGTGTTGTCGCCGGAGCGCCGTCGCTCGGTTGATGCCGTCAAGTGCGTGCTGGAGGCCTTCGAGGTCGTGCACGGGCTTGGCGACGTGGATCGGTGGCGTGGGTCGGGGCGTGGCGTGGTGTTGGGGTTCAGCGCAGGCATAAGTGGCACTGGCGTGCGGTGGGGTAGCGGGTCAGCAGTTCGCGGCGGGTGCCGCAGATCTTGACGTACTCGTCCACCCAGGTCTTGCCGTTCGCCGGAGTGCTGCTCATGGAGCGGCAGTTGGCGCGGTGCAAGATCATGGTGGCGGGGTTGAGGCTGTGTTCCGCGTTGATGACGAACTGGTCTGGGTTGGCTGCGATCCACCACTCGTAGGAACCGTTGTCCTCGTTGAACTCCAGCATTGTTCGATCATGCCTCCGGTGTGGGGGAACACCGCTACGGGCGGCCGTGGGAACGTGCTGCGCCGAAGGTGGGGCCGTTGGGGTGTGGGCGGTTCACGTGGCGGTGAGCGCTGCGGGGCAGTGGGTGGAGCGAGCTCCGGTGATGGGTCGGTCGGGCGCTTGGTGCGTTTGGGCACCGGCTTGATTGGGCTGGCCTAGGGGTGGATGGCTGTGTGGGTGCCTTGGGGTTGGAGCCGGGTTGAGTTGGAGCGGGGCCGGGTGTGGCGAGTGAGTGAAAAGTGGTGATGCTCTGGGTGAATGGTTAGGGGTTGATTCCATTTATGACTACGCAGCGCCGTTGCGGGCGCATCTCGTGGGAACGCTTCACTCTAAAGAGTGGTCTTTGGGGTTTCGGTGGGTGGCTTGGATGTTTGGTTCGGGTGGTGATGCGTCCTGGTGGGTGAGTGCGGGAGTGGTGGG
>NZ_JBQGCX010000866.1:0-6671 GCF_052038725.1 Actinosynnema sp. | reverse complement strand
TGGACTGGGAGCGGTCGGCGCGGGAGTTCCTCGCCGCGCTGCGCAAGATCCGAAGCAGCTGACGAACCGGAAGGGCCCATGCGCACGATCTCGGTGATCACCGCGGCACACGCCCCGAGCGCCCACTACCTGGTGGAGACGGCCAGGAGCGTTGCCGCGCAACAACTCCCGCCGGGCTGGGCGTGCGAGTGGCTGGTCCAGGAGGACGGTGAGGCGCCCGCGCTGGCCGACCGGGTCGGCGGGGCGCGCCACGCGTGCAACGGCGCCAGGCTCGGCATCGCCGCGACCCGCAACCTGGCGCTGGCGCGGGCGACCGGCGAGATCGTGCAGAACCTGGACCACGACGACGTCCTGCTGCCGCACGCCCTCGCCACCCTGATCTCCCGCTTCGAGGAGCACCCGGTGCACTGGGCGGTGATGTCGGCGGACGACCTGCTCCCCGACGGCACGCGCCGCCCGTTCCCGCCGGACCTGCCGCACGGCCCGGTGCGACCGGGCGAGGTGAACCGCTGGGCCGAGGAGCGCGGCGGCAACTGGCCCCTGCACGGCGGTGGTCTGGCGGCCAGGACGGAGACCCTGCGCGCGCTGGGCGGCTGGACCGGCGTGCCGGTGGACGACGAGCTGGGCGCGCTGGTGGCCCTGTCCGAGCTGACCCGGGGCTGGCACGACCACGAGGTGACCTGGCTCTACCGCAAGCACCCCGCGCAGACCACGAACAGCTCCCTCTACCCCGGCCTGGAGGACACCGGCCGCCGGATCGCGCTGCAACGGGCGAAGGCGTTGCGCAGCACGGGGCTGCGGGTGTCCGTCGAGCGGCCGGGGACGGGCAGCCACGGGGTGGACCTGGGGCCGAACATCCGGTTGGCGCCGGGGGTCTGACCGGTTCTCGGCCGACGGGTGGGCCCGGTGGCCGTTGAGACCGTTCGCGAAGCGCTTGAACGCGGCCCAGGCGCCAGAACCGATGACGGCGACGGTGACGAGCGTCTGACTAGCAGGATTACCCGTGATGAGGAATTCCGCGGCGCGACTCGACGCGTGTCCGACCGGCCGCGGAACCGCCGCCCACGCGGCACCGCCCACCGGGGAACCGCCCGCGAGTTCGGGCGCACGACGTCGGACCCCGCGCCACCGCGACCGGGTCATCCCGGCTCGGCCGGGGGCGGGCCTGCGGCGCCGCCGCTGTGGCGCGCCCGGAGCACGTCGGCGAGCGTGGCGCGCACCCGGTCGATCGGCACCGGCAGGGCCTCGCCCAGCTCGGGGCGCGACTCGACCTCGTCGAGCATGGTCAGCAGCTGGTGGACCTCTTCCTCGAGCATCCCGTCCTCGACTGCCTGCCCCTGCTCGGCCCTGCGGCAGAGCCCCACGACCAGCTCGATCTGCGCGGTCAGCCCGGTCAGCCCGTGGCGGCCGGACGCCGCGTGCTCGCCCCGGACCGTCTCGCGCAGCAGGTGGGCGGTCACCTCGTCGTCCCTGTCCCGGGAGTAGATCCAGGCCAGGTCGTACCGGCAGGCCAAGGTCACCTCGTGCGTGTCGCCCAGCCAGCGCGCGCAGTCGTGCAGCAGGTCCGCGAACTCGGACTCGTGCCCGGCCGCGAGCCCGCCCGCCTCGGCTTCCCAGCGCAGCCACGCCAGGTCCCGGCGCAGCCCCAGCACATCGGGGTGGCGTGGTCCCAGGTGCCTGGTCCTGACCTCCAGCGCGTGGGTGAACAGCGACTCGGCGCGCGGGTGGGCCTGGGTGAGCTGGGCGAGCACCGCCATGGAACGGGTCAGCTTGGTGCCCAGCAGCTCGAAGTCGCCGGACAGGCCGAGCGCGGCGATGCGGTCGACCAGGTGCTCGCAGTGCGGCCCCACCGCCGCCCAGCCGGACAGGTGTTCCCGGTCCGCGGCCGACAGGTGCGAGGTCATGCCGTCCAGCACCGCGATGCCCAGCGCCAGGTACGGGCGCGGGTCGGCGACCAGGTCGGGCTGGTGGCGGTTGGCCTCGCGGATGACCGGGTGCACCAGCACGCACTCGGTGCTGACCGGGGAGAAGCGCGGGTCCTGGAACAGCACCCGGTCGACGAGGCCGAAGTCGGCCAGCTTGGCCAAGGTCCGCACCAGCTCCAGCGGTGTCATCAGGTCGAACAGCCGGGACAGCGTGAAGATCCGGACCTCGAGCGCGCGCACGGGCAGCGGAGCCTGCGCGAGGGAGGACAGCCAGCGCAGCAGGGCACGGGCCCAGCGCACCCCCAGTTCCTCCAGCAGCTCCAGCGACAGCTCCCAGGTCCGAGCGAGCACCTCGCGCTCGTCCAGGCCGCCGACGAGCTCGTGCAGCTGGTCGACCTGGGGGAAGTGGTCGAGGAAGACCCGCCGGTAGTGGTCGAAGTCCGCGGGCAGCTCCGCCCCCGCCACGCGGGGCAGCCGGGCTGCCGCGCTCAGGTAGCGACCCGCCAGGTGCAGCGCCAGGGGAAGCTTGCCCAGGGCGCGGGCGAGCAGCAGCGCCTGCGCGCGATCACCCGCGTCCGGGGCCAGTTCGCGCAGCATGTCGACCGCGTGCCGCTCGCCCAGCGGTTCGACCTCGCGCAGGGCGGCGCCCCGCGGCAGGGGGTCGGTGGCGCCGTGCCGGGTGGTGATCACCACCGCGCCGTTGGACGGGGGAAGCGCGGGGAGCCAGGGGCGCAGGGCGCGCGCGTCGTCGGCGTTGTCCACCACGAGCACCCACCCCACCGCGCGCGCCAGGGCCTTGGCCACCACGGGGACTGGCGACCTCGCCCCCGACCAGGCCATGACCACCTCCTCGACGGAGGCCTGCGCGGCCAGGGCGACCTCGCGGAAGCCCGCTGAGAGCGTCCGGGGGTCGGAGGCGTCCAGCCACCACACCGTCAAGCCCGAACCGGTGCGCCTCAAGGCGTCGGTCAGCTCCAACGCCACCGCGGTCTTGCCGCTGCCACCGGTCCCGTGCAGCGCCAGCACCGAACCGTCCTGGCGCAGGGCGGACTCGACCGCCTCGGCCAGCAGCTCGTCGCGCCCGTGCAAGGTGGGAGCCGACCGGTCCACCGGTGGCGAGATCGACACCAGCGCGACGCCCGCGTCCACCGCGTCGGCCTCCCGCAGGGTCAGGTCGCCGTGGAACTGCCCGATCTGGAGCACTGTGCGGTGACGGCCGCCGGAGAGCTGGTTGGACACCGACAGGCCAGGGTCGCGTTCGACCCCCATGAGGACAACCTCCGGGAAGCAGCGGGGACGGTGCCGGGGCGGCGCGGTGCGGCCGACGCCACCGGGCCTGTGATCAGGAGCGGCTCGTCGCCATGCGCGGTTCCGCGCGACCACCGGCCCTCGGCTTGGGGGCGTGCGGGATGTCGGCGAACTGCAACCGCACCCCGTGCCTGCGCAGTTCGGCGTCCAGCCGCAGCAGGCCCACCATCGACAGGGTGAACAGCTGTCCGACCTCCCACTCGCGTCCGGCAGCAGCCAGGACGAGCACCTGCGGCTGCCGCGCGATGCCCCTCGTGCTGTCCAGCGCCCGGACCTTGGCGTCCAACTGCCGCAGGGCCTCGGCCTCGAACCGCAGCGCCCACACCGCCACCTGGGCCTGGGTGAACAGGTGGCTGGCGGCGGTGGCCCTGGCCAACCACTTGACGTGGATCAGCTCGTCGCCCGGCCCCACGAGGTCGGCGAACTCGAACCTGCGGTGCATCGGCGTGCGGCCGAAGTCCTTGTCCAGGCACAGGAAACCCGGCTGCTCCGCCACCAGCTCGCAGTAGCGGTGCTCGTCGTCGGTGCGACCGGTGGGTCGCCACAGCGGGAAGACCAGTTCGCTGCGGTCGGACAGCAGCTCCCGCACCTGCTCGCGCACGCGCTCCACCGCCGCCCGCCCGAGCTCGTACCAGCCGCCCTGGTGCAGGCAGTAGGTGCGCCCGTCGACCAGCGCCTCGAAGGCGATCCACTTGTCCAGCGTGATCGCCCTGGTGAGGAACTCCTCCCCCGCGTCGTCGGCGCACGGGGTCAGCCGCGCGTCCCGCAGCTCGCTCACCCGCATCGCGACCGGCATCTGCGCGAACCGGGCGACGAGGTCGTCGACGTCCGGAAAGCCGTCGAAGAGCATCGGTCCGGTGCCGCCGATGTTGTTGGTGGCGAAGGAGTTCGCCTCTTCCAGGTGCCGCAGCGCCGCGGTCGGCCAGCACACTCCCAGCGCTCCGGAGCCCTCTTCACCGCCGAGGGCGCGCGCCAGCCTGCCCTCGAGCTCCGGGAGCACCGGGTCCCGGTCGGACAGCGGGCGGACGTCGGTGATGAACCTGAGGGGCGAGTCCTGGTCGGTCTCCTCGGTGATCGCGCAGATCGCCCGGAGGTCGGCGATGAAGTGCCGGGGCGTGGCGCCGACCCTCAGCGACAGCGAGTCCCCGGCGGTCACGCGCAACCTCTTGCCACCGGTGGCCACCCGGTAGGTCATGCCGGTCATGTCGGCCATGCCCGAGACGCGGGTCACCAGCTCCCCCGCGGGTTCCAGCCCGAAGCCGATCGGGGAGTTGCCGGAGGGGAAGTTGGTCCGGGTGCTGCGCGCGGACACGTCGAGCAGGCTGCTGGTGACGGCCCTGAGGTCGGTGGGATCCAAGCGGCGGATGGCGAACAGCAGCCCGAAGCCGTGCTCGAGCTTGAGGTCGTCGAGCAGGTGCCGACCGCTGCCGAAGACCGCGGCCACGACCCAGCGGTCCACCCGGACGAGCAGGACCGCGAAGGGGGTGCCGCGCACCAGGGACGGCCGCACCCCGGTCAGCGCGGTGACCGTGCCAGCCCACTCCGGGGCGCCCGCGGTTCGGGTCCCCGCGACCAGGTGCGCCACCGCGTCGGCGATCTCGACCGGGCCGTTGTGGCTGACCGCGCTCACCCCGGACAGGTCCAGGTAGTCGGCCAGCCGCGTTCCCGGCACGACGGGGAAGCGGTAGAGGGTGGCCTGCGCGGTAGGGGGTGTGTGACGAGGCAAGGGGTTTTCCTTATCGACAAGGCTGAAGAGCGCAGCGCAGAGCAGGACCGCTCGAGCAGGAGCGGACCGGGGGGCGTGGTCGCGCGTCGGGGGCGGCGGACCGTCGAGGTCAGCCGGCGGCGCCGGTCGTTCTGAGCCGGTAGGCCGCTGCCGGGCAGGTCAGCGCGAGCGCGAGCGCGAACCCGAGGGTCGCGGGCGACGTGGAGGCCCTGAGCAGTGCGACCAGGACCAGGAAGCCCGCTGACGTGGCGGCGAGCAGCACCCGCACCGCCCTGGCGGGGGCGGCGCGGAGCGGGGGCGCCTGGGCGTTCGGGACGCGCGCGGGGGCGCTCCCCGTGCGGGGTGGCGGCAACCGGTGCAGCGCCAGGGAACGGCGAACCGCGAGCGGGCCGATGTCACTCACTTGTGACGGCTGGCTCTCTGGTCGCGGACGTGTCTGCGGATCTAGACTCAACAGGTTCCTAACTTCGCGTTCTGCGGTGGCTAGCCCAGGCACACGGGGTGGGGACGTCACGCGGTCTCCTGTTGGCGCAGGAGGCCGCGTTCTTTATTCCAAGATATTCGTTTTGGTGGGAACGAGGATGCCAGTCTGGTTGACCCGCCCCTGACCAGCTACCGCGCTCGCGCGGCGAGCGGCATCCACGCTGCGCCGAACGGTATCCCCAGGACGCGTTCAGCAGTATGGGTGCACCGGCGCGCCGAAGTTGCACCACAGATACTTTGAGGTGACCTACTGAGCAGTTTGATCACTTGTTCGCACCAGCCGTCACACGAAAGGGCTATCCCTCGATCGTACGGAAGCGTGACAATTCTGCGTAGTAAAGAATTTTTAGGCCAAGTAGTTGATGTAACGGACGACAGCCCTCACCCGATCGGGGAATCGGGTAGGCCGGTTCCCGAAACGGGAACCTTGCGCCCAGCGGTAGTCGCGCCCCCTCGCGCGCCCGGCACGACCGTCGACCGCCGGGGCGCCCCGTCCTCGGACCGTTGGCCCACTGGCCCGCTGGACCGCCGAACGTTCGCGCCCCGACGGGAACCGTCAGCCGACCGGCGCAGGGCCTGCGGGTGACGGGCTCGGCCGGTGCAGCAGGAACAGCGCCGCCACGAGTGCGCTCACCACCACGAACACCACGATCTCCAGCGGGATCGCGATGCTCCTCGGCACCAGGGTGCCCGCGCCCAGCGCGGCGAACAGGCCGGCCGCCGCGCCCGCCGCGCCCTTGCGGACCCAGGACGCCGGGATCAGCAGGGACAGGCCGATCACCGCGATGCCGCACATCAGCAGCTTCGCCGACGAGCCGTCCGCGACCGGGGACACCGTGACGCGCTCGCCGTCCGCGCCGAGCACGTCCAGGGTCCGGCCCGCGAAGCGCACCAGGACGACCTCGGCGGGCGGGCTCGGGGCGACGCGGTTGGCGTCGTCCCAGCTCGGCAGGCCGGCGATGACGTGCTCCACGCCGTCCCCGTCCTTCGACTTCAGCTGCGCCGAGCCGTCGTAGTCGCGGAAGGCGCTCGACACCGTGACGCGCTCCTCGAACACGCAGTCCTCGCGCTCGACGGCGCCGCACTCGGGCGCGAAGGCGAACGCCCAGCCCTCGGCGACCGCGCCGCCCCACAACCAGGCCGACCCGATCGACACCAACGCCAACATCGCGGCCACCGCGATCGCCCTCATGGCGCAGGAGAGTAAGCCGAGGTGAGCGCGGGAACCA
>NZ_JBQGCX010000865.1:0-19014 GCF_052038725.1 Actinosynnema sp. | reverse complement strand
CCGGGGCCGGGCTGCCGGGGGGGTGGACCGCCGGGCGAGCCGGGGCGCGCGAAACCGCCGGGCGGGACGTTCCGCTCCGGCTGGTCCTGGGCGCCTCGGCGCGGGGGCATCGCCCCGCCGTCCGGGTCCTCCCCGGTCGGCCACTGCGGCTCCCCGCCACCGTGCCTGTCGTCATGCTGGTCGTTCACGAAAAGGCCTCCCAGACCGGCGCGCCGAGTGCGCGCGGTTCGGTGGTCACACCAACCGCACCGGGAGCGGGGTCACTCCGACGCGGTCCTGCGGCGGGGTTTGGTCGAGCCAATCCCCCGCGTTCCCAGGACGTATGACTGCACCAGGTGGTTCCAACTGCACGTGCGGCAAACTTCAACCACGTAGACGGAGAACTCCTCGAAGAGGTTAGCCATCCGCCCGAGCTCCTCCGGCGTGCGCGCGGACCCGGCCGCGTGCTTGAGCTCGTCGCCGTAGACCCAGGACACCAGGGTGAGCGGTTCCTTGCGGCACACCGGGCACGTCACATCGCTCGGCTCGCCGTGGAACTTCGCAGCTCGCAGCAGGTACGGGCTGGCGTCGCACACCTCCATGGTGCCCACCCGGCCAGCGTGGACCCCCGCCAGCAGCGCTCTGCGCTGCAGGGCGTAGTCCACGACCTGGCGTTGGGTCAGCACGGCCCCCAGAGTACGTGGCCCCCGGACGCCGCCGGAGGGCTGTTCAGCGCAGTGGCGCTCGTCACAGTGCCACTGTGTGCGAGATGACACAGCGCCAGGAGGGTCAGATGTATCGCGTCGATATACTCGGTTCACCCATCGGCGTGCGGATCAGGGGGTGATCTCGTGTTGGAGTTCGCGATCCTCGGCCTGCTGCACGAGGCGCCCATGCACGGCTACGAGCTGCGCAAGCGGCTGCACGGCCTGCTCGGGGCGTTCAGGGCCTTCTCCTAC
This sequence comes from Actinosynnema sp., assembly GCF_052038725.1. Classification (NCBI taxonomy): domain Bacteria; kingdom Bacillati; phylum Actinomycetota; class Actinomycetes; order Pseudonocardiales; family Pseudonocardiaceae; genus Actinosynnema; species Actinosynnema sp. The sequence goes on along the minus strand of NZ_JBQGCX010000865.1, from coordinate 18,076 downwards.
GGGACCCTGTACCCCGCGCTGCGCCGGTTGCAACGCGACGGGCTGATCGTGGAGGAGGCCCCCGGTGAGGAGGAGCGCTCCTGGGGCCGCCGGACGCGGAAGGTCTACCGGCTGACCGCTGAGGGCAAGGAGAGGTTCGGGGAGCTGCTGGCCGACGCCGGGCCCCAGACCTGGGACGACGACTCGTTCGGCGTGCACCTCGCCTTCTTCTCCCGAACTCCCGCCGAGGTCAGGGTGCGCATCCTCGAAGGCCGCAGGCGGCGGGTCGAGGAGCGCAGGGAGGGCCTCCGGTCCTCCTTAGCCGAGACCGGCGAGCGGATCGACCGCTACACCCGCGAGCTGCACCGCATGGGTCTGGAGAGCAGCGAGCGCGAGGTGCGGTGGCTCAACGAGCTGATCGCGCACGAGCAGGCCGAGCTGGGTGAGCGGGACGAATGACTGACGCAGAACAAGAAGGAGGACTCGGCATGGGCGACAAGCGCCGCACTGTTCGAGTGGCCATCGTCGGAGTGGGCAACTGCGCGGCGTCGCTGGTGCAGGGTGTCCAGTACTACCGCGATGCCGACCCGGCCACGCGCGTTCCCGGCCTGATGCACGTCCAGTTCGGCGACTACCACGTGCGCGACGTCGAGTTCGTCGCCGCGTTCGACGTCGACGCCAAGAAGGTCGGGACGGACCTCTCGGAGGCGATCTTCGCCAGCGAGAACAACACCATCAAGCTCGCGGACGTGCCGCCCCTCGGCGTGACCGTGCAGCGCGGCCACACCTACGACGGCCTCGGCAAGTTCTACCTGGAGACCATCGAGGAGTCCGACGCCGAGCCCGTGGACGTCGTCGCGGCGCTGCGCGAGGCCGAGGTCGACGTGCTGGTGTCCTACCTGCCGGTGGGCTCCGAGGACGCGGACCGCTTCTACGCGCAGGCGTGCATCGACGCGGGCGTGGCGTTCGTGAACGCCCTGCCGGTGTTCATCGCCTCCGACCCGGAGTGGGCCGAGAAGTTCCGCGCGGCGGGCGTGCCGATCGTCGGCGACGACATCAAGTCCCAGGTCGGCGCGACCATCACGCACCGCGTGCTGGCCAAGCTGTTCGAGGACCGGGGCGTCCAGCTCGACCGCACCATGCAGCTGAACGTGGGCGGCAACATGGACTTCCTGAACATGAAGGAGATGGAGCGCCTGGAGTCCAAGAAGGTCTCCAAGACGCAGGCCGTCACCTCCCAGGTCGACCGGGACATGGGCAAGCGGAACGTCCACATCGGACCGTCGGACTACGTGGCGTGGCTCGACGACCGCAAGTGGGCGTACGTGCGCCTGGAGGGCCGGGCGTTCGGCGACGTGCCGCTGAACCTGGAGTACAAGCTCGAGGTGTGGGACTCGCCGAACTCGGCGGGCATCATCATCGACGCGGTGCGCGCGGCGAAGATCGCCCTGGACCGGGGGATCGGCGGGCCGATCCTGTCGGCGTCGTCGTACTTCATGAAGTCCCCGCCGGAGCAGTACGACGACACCGAGGCGCGCGAGGCCGTGGAGAAGTTCATCCGCGGCGAGGTCGCGCGCTGAGCTGACGTCCGCCGGGCTGACGTCCCCGGAGGCCGGATCGCCCCCACGCGCTGGGCGGGGGCGGTCCGGCCTCCGGGCTTTCCGGGGTCTTCTGCCGGTCAGCGCTTGGACAGCCGCAGCGACTGCCAGGACCCGTCGGCGGTCCACCCGCCGTCGACCGGCAGCGCCACGCCGTTGACGAACCCGCTGCGCTCGGGGTCGGCCAGGAACGCGACGGCCTGCGCGATGTCGCCGGGAACGGCGAAGCGGCCCATGGGGACGTGGTCGGTGATGTCGCTGTCGCCGTAGTGCCCGCCCGCCTGCGACTCGACGTCCATCTCGGTCTTGACCCAGCCGGGGCAGACCGCGTTGACCCGCACCCCGCGCCCGCCCCACTCGACCGCGAGCGTGCGCGTCATGCCGATCAGGCCGTGCTTGCTGGCGTTGTAGGCGGCCCGGTCGGCGACCCCGCTCAGCCCGGCCACCGAGGCGATGTTGACGATCGAGCCGGAGCCGCGCGCGAGCATCTTCGCGCCGAGCGCCTGCGAGAGCAGGAACGGCCCGGTGAGGTTGATCTCCATGACCCGCCGCCACAGCTGCGGGCTGGTCTCCTCGAACGGCGTGATGGCGGCGATGCCCGCGTTGTTGACCAGCACGTCCACCCGGTCGCCGACGTGCGCGGCGAGCCGGGCCACGTCCTCCTCCGACGACACGTCCCCGACCACCCCGCCCTCGGTGGCCGAGAGGTCGAACCCCACGACGGAGTACCCCTCGGCCCGCAGCAGCTCGGCGATCCTGAGCCCCATGCCCTGCGCGGCGCCGGTCACGACGGCAACTCGTTGCTCCATGCGCCCAGGCTAGGTGTTTCACCTGGTGGGAGCAGGGGATGGCCGAAGGGGCGGGCTCGTCCGGGTTCACCCGGCCGAGTCGGTTCCACACCCCACTGCAGGGGGTATGGTTTATGGTGGGAGAGAGGCACCGTGGGTGCCGCTCGAGTCGCAAGGCCAGGTGCACCTGGGGTATACCGGGACCCTGGCCTTACGCATGTCAGCAGTCGATCTCGACCTCGATGTCGTAGATCCGTTCTTTCAGCAGGCTGTGATACTCAGCAGGCTGTGATACTCGGGAGCGCCCAACCGCCCGGCTCGCACCGCGCCCGCCACGATGTCCGCAGCCCAGAACAGCGGTTCTTCGGTTCCGCGTTGGTGGGTGACCCGGAAGCAGACGCCTTTAGGTAGTTGGTGCCGGGCTCCAATGACGGTGGTGATGTCCCGTCTGTCTAACTGTGCTGTCCTGGCTTCCACGGCCAACTCGGTCACCGCGCAGCCGTACAGTTCGCGGACAAGGCGAGTTAAGCAGGTAGCCCGCGCCCGCTCTTGCCTGCGAGGGGCTACCGGCGATCCAATTGCGACCACGTGCAGACCGTCGACCTCGGCCAGGCGAAGGGCGGCCTCGTGCCGGTACTTCTTGTTCATCGAGGTCCAGTGCAGCTTGGCGTCGCGCGGGCGCCCAGGAAGCGTCAGCACGAGTTCGCGCACCCGGTCATGTTGCTCCGGCTCGAACACAACGGCCGCGAGCACGTAGAAGCCCAAACCGGTCGAACTCTCCTGGAACGACTCGTCCGCGAACGCCTGTCGAACGGCGGGCTCGATCTCCACGAGCGAAAAGGCTACTCGGGAAACTAGCGCGTCTTCCCTGGGTGATCGAACTGGCGTTCGATCAGCCCCGTCCCAGCGCCCCGACCAGCTCCCCGATCCCGCCCAGCACCACCGCCCCCTCCAGCGCCTCCGGCGCCGGCGGGAAGTCCGGGTTCGGGATCGCGTACACCGCCATCCCCGCCGCGCGCGCCGACTTCAGCCCGTTCGTCGAGTCCTCCACCGCCGCGCACCGCCCAGGCTCCACGCCGAGCCCCCGCGCGGCCAGCAGGTACACGTCCGGGGCCGGTTTGCCCGCGCCCGCCTGCTCGCTCGACACCGCCACGCGCACCAGCTCGCCCAGGTCCGCCGCCTCCAGGAACGCCTGGATCAGCACCGGCGGGGACGAGCTCGCGATCGCCACCGGCCACCGCTCGGCCACCGCGCGGACCGCCTCGACCGCGCCCGGCAGCACCGGCGGGCCCTGCTCGTACCTCCTGGCCATCTCCGCGATCACGCCCCGCGCGGCCTCCTCGGCGCTCAGCCGCACGCCGACCTCGCGCACCAGGTAGTCGCCCCACTCGGGGGTGCTCATGCCCTGCATGGCCGCGGTCGCCTCCGCGGGCCACACCCCTCCGTGCTCGGCCGCGAACGCCCTGCGGACCTCGTCCCACGTCCGCTCGGAGTCCACCAGCACGCCGTCCAGGTCGAACACCACAGCATCCACCCGGCCGAAGCTACTGCCTCGAACGATCCTTCGCCATGCTAAGCAAAATCGGTTAGCATGGCGAAATGAAATTCCGCCACCAACCCCGCCAGGTCTGGGTCACGGCGTTCGCCGCGGTGATCGCCTTCATGGGCATCGGCCTCGTCGACCCGATCCTGCTGTCGATCGCCGAGGGCCTGAACGCGTCCCCGTCCCAGGTCACCCTCCTGTTCTCCTCCTACCTCGGCGTCCAGGTCGTCGCCATGCTCTTCACCGGCGCGGCCAGCGCCCGGTTCGGCGCCAAGCGGACCCTCGTCGGCGGCCTCGCGCTGATCGTCGTCGCCACCCTGCTCTGCGCCCTCGCGGGCTCGATCGGCCAGCTCATCGGCCTGCGCGCGGTCTGGGGCCTCGGCAACGCCTTCTTCATCGCCACCGCCCTCTCCGTCATCGTCGGCGCGGCCAGCGGCGGCCAGGAGGGCGCGATCCTGCTCTACGAGGCCGCCCTCGGGCTCGGCCTGAGCGTCGGCCCGCTGCTCGGCGCCCTCCTGGGCAGCCTCTCCTGGCGCGGCCCGTTCCTCGGCACCGCCGTGCTCATGGCCCTCGCCCTCGTGCTCTGCGCGGTCTGGCTCGCCGACGACGGCAGGCGCGGCCGGGTCGGCGTGCTCGACCCGCTGCGCGCCCTGCGCCACCCCGGCCTGCTGCGCACCGCACTCGCCTCCGCGCTCTACACCGCCGCGTTCTTCGCCGTCCTCGCCTGGTCGCCGTTCGTGCTCGGCTGGGGCGCGGTGGAGATCGGCCTGGTCTTCTTCGGCTGGGGCCTGTGCGTCGCGCTCTCCAGCGTCCTGCTCGCCCCGCGCCTGGCCGCCCGCCTCGGCGAGCGCCGCGCCGCGCTGGTCGCCGTGCTCGCGTTCGCCGTGCTGATGCTCGTCATGGCGGTGCCGGACAAGACCCTGCTGGTCGTCGCGATCATCGTGTCCGGCCTGGTCTCCGGCCTGCTCAACACCCTGTTCACCGGCACCGCGATGAGCGTCAGCCCCGCGCCGAGGCCGGTCGCCAGCGCGGGCTACAACTTCCTGCGCTGGCTGGGCGGCGCCCTCGCCGCCACGTTCGTCAGCCACCTGCCGCACCCGTTCGTCGTCGCCGCGGTCTCCTGCGCGCTGGCCGCCGCGCTGCTCGCCTTCAAGGGCGGGGACGAGAAGGTGGTGCCCGCCGAAGCCGTGCTGGTCGGCGAGGACGCGGTGGGTTAACAAAGGGTGAACGCCGGCCTACGGTCAGTTCACCCGACCTGACCGCAGGAGGCGTTCGACGTGACGTTCCAGCTCCCCCTGATCGGCAACCACTCGCCCAGCCGCGCGGCGCTGACCTGCCGCTACCGCTGCGGTGACGCCTGCTTCCACGAGGCGCCCAACCCCACGGCCAACCCGTACTTCGGCGACCTCGTCAGCCGCAGGACCGCGCTCCTCGGCGGCACGGCCCTGGTCGCGCTCACCGCCGCGCCCGCCGGAACCGCGGCAGCGGCCGAAGCAGCCGGGGCGCCCGCGGGGGCAACCGGTCACCCCGCCCCCAGGGGCCTCGACTTCACCCCCGTCGCGCCCAACGCCGAGGACCGCGTCGTCGTCCCCGACGGCTACCGCCAGTCCGTGGTGATCCGCTGGGGCGACCCGCTGTTCCCCGACGCCCCCGAGTTCGACTTCGACCACCAGACCGCCGCCGCCCAGGCCCGCCAGTTCGGCTTCAACAACGACTTCGCCGCCCTGCTCCCCCTCGACCAGCGCGAGCTGACCGGCCTGCTCGTGGTCAACCACGAGTACACCACCGAGCAGCTCATGTTCCGGGGCTACGACGCGGCCAACCCCACCCGCGAGCAGGTCGGGATCGCCTGGGCCGCGCACGGCCTCACCGTCGTCCGCGTCGAGCGCTCCCCGCGCGACGGCGCCCTGCGCCCGGTGTTCTCCCGGCACAACCGCCGCATCACCCTCACCACCCCCTTCGAGGTGCGCGGACCGGCGGCGGGCGGCGACCTGCTCAAGACCTCCGCCGACCCGACCGGGACCCGCGTGCTCGGCACGATGAACAACTGCGCGGGCGGCGTCACCCCGTGGGGCACGATCCTGTCCGGCGAGGAGAACTTCAACCAGTACTTCGCGAACGCCGAGGCGCTGGCCGACCCGCGCCTGTCCCGCTACGGCGTCACCGGCTCCGCCACCACCCGCAAGTGGGAGCGCTTCGACCCCCGCTTCGACCTCGCCCAGGAGCCGAACGAGGTCAACCGCTTCGGCTGGGTCGTCGAGCTCGACCCGCACGACCCGACCTCCACCCCGGTCAAGCACACCGCGCTGGGCCGCTTCAAGCACGAGTGCGCCAACGTCCGAGTCGCGGCGGACGGCCGCGTGGTCGCCTACTCCGGCGACGACGAGCGCTTCGAGTACGTCTACAAGTTCGTCTCCGCCAAGCGCTTCCGCCCCGGCGACAGCAAGGCCGCGCGCAGGCACAACATGACCCTGCTCGACGACGGGACCCTCTACGTCGCCCGCTTCACCGGCGACAGCCCGCCCGAGGAGGTCGACGGCTCCGGCGCGCTGCCCTCGGACGGCCGGTTCGACGGGACCGGCGAGTGGATCCCGCTGGTCTCCGGCGCCCGGTCCTTCGTGGACGGCATGACCGCCGAGGAGGTCTGCGTCTTCACCAGGATCGCCGCCGACCGGGTGGGCGCCACGAAGATGGACCGCCCCGAGGACCTCCAGACCCACCCGCGCACCGGCGTCCTGTACTGCGCGCTGAGCAACAACACCGAGCGGGGCAAGCCGGGCAAGGAGGGCGCGACCGAGCCGAACCCGAGGATCAACAACCGGCACGGCCAGGTGCTGGAGCTCACCGAGCGGCGGGGCGACCCGCTGTCCACGACCTTCGCCTGGAACCTGTTCCTGGTCTGCGGCGACCCGGCCGCGCCCGACACCTACTTCGGCGGCTTCCCCAAGGACCGCGTCTCCCCCATCTCCAGCCCCGACAACGTCGCGTTCGACCCGCACGGCAACCTGTGGATCGCCACCGACTCCGGCGGCGCGCTCGCGGGCCACAACGACGGCCTCTTCGGCGTGCCCGTCGAAGGCCCGTCCAGGGGACACCTCAAGCAGTTCCTGACCGTGCCGCGCGGCGCGGAGACCTGCGGGCCCGTCGTCGGGCGGCAGGTCGTGCTGGTGTGCGTGCAGCACCCCGGCGAGGTCGACGGGGCGAGCGCGGACGACCCGGCGTCGCACTGGCCGGACGGCGGCGACTCGCAGCCCAGGCCGTCCGTGGTCGCGGTGTGGCGGGAGGAGCGCGGCAGGCTGCGCGACATCGGCCTCGGCTGAGTCCCGCGGCACGGGAGGAGCGCGCGTCCGGGCGGACGGCGGGTGGCGTTCTCCACCGCCGGCGCAGGTGTTCGCCTGGCGTTCACCCGCTGTCCCACCGGACGAGGACTGCGAAACCTAGCGTCTCGCGAGTTCCCCGATGACGCACTCCCCCCGATGCACGGAGGTCCGCGTGCCCTCTCCCACCGACCAGGGTCGTCACCTGCTGCCCCTGTTCCCGAACCACCCGGTCGGCCGAGCGGCCGTCACCTGCCGGTACCGCTGCGGCAACGCCTGCGCCCACGAGGCGCCCAACACCTCCGACAACAGCTACTTCGGCGACGTCGTCGGCGAGGTCGTGCGCCGCCGCGGCCTGCTCAAGGCGGGCGCCGTGCTGGCCGTCGCGGGCGCCTCGGGCGTCGGCCTCGCGGGCACCGCGGCGGCGGCCCCCGGCAAGCCGGACCTCGCGGGCGCCGACTTCGACCTCGGCGGCGGGCGCAGGCGCGACGGGCTCAACTTCACGCCCGTCGCCCCCAACACCGAGGACCGCGTCGTCACCCCCGAGGGCTACGACCAGTCCGTCGTGATCCGCTGGGGCGACCCGGTCCTGCCCGGCGCGCCGAAGTTCGACTTCGACCGCCAGAGCGCCGCCGCGCAGGCGAGGCAGTTCGGCTTCAACAACGACTTCTGCGGCCTGGTCCCGCTCGACGGCCGGGACCGGTGGCTCATGGTGAGCAACCACGAGTACACCACCGAGGAGTTCATGTTCCGCGGCTACGACGCCGCCAACCCCACCCGCGAGCAGGTCGAGATCGCCTGGGCCGCGCACGGCATGTCGGTGGTCCTGGTCGAGCGCGACCGGCGCAGCGGCAAGCTCCAGCCCAAGCTGGACCGCCGCTACAACCGCCGCGTCACCCTCACCTCCGAGTTCCGCGTCACCGGACCGGCGGCGGGCAGCGACCTGCTCAAGACCTCCGCCGACCGCACCGGCACCCGCGTGCTCGGCACGATGAACAACTGCGCCGGCGGCGTCACCCCGTGGGGCACCATCCTGTCCGGCGAGGAGAACTTCAACCAGTACTTCGCCAACGGCAACACGGTCACCGACCCGGCGCAGCAGAAGCGGATCGCCCGCTACGGCATGTCCTCCGGCGCGACCACCCGAAAGTGGGAGCGGTTCGACAAGCGCTTCGACATCGCCCAGGAGCCCAACGAGCCGCACCGCTTCGGCTGGGTCGTCGAGATCGACCCGCACGACCCCGACGCGCCCCCGGTCAAGCACACCGCGCTGGGCCGCTTCAAGCACGAGGGCGCGAACGTCATCATCGCCCAGGACGGCCGCGCCGTGGCCTACATGGGCGACGACGAGCGCTTCGACTACCTGTACAAGTTCGTCTCCGACGAGAAGTACAAGCCGGGCAACAGCAAGCACGCCCGCGAGCACAACAAGAAGCTGCTGGACAAGGGCACCCTGTACGTCGCCCGCCTCACCGGCGACAGCCCGGTCGCGGAGATCGACGGCTCCGGCAAGCTGCCCTCGGACGGCGAGTTCGACGGCGCCGGCGAGTGGATCAGGCTGGCGGCGGGCAACCGCTCGTTCGTGCCCGGCTTCACCGCCGAGGAGGTCTACGTCTTCACCCGGCTGGCCGCCGACGCCGTGTCGCCGACCAAGATGGACCGGCCCGAGGACGTCGAGCCGAACCCGCGCAACCGCCGGATCTACGCGGCGCTGACCAACAACACCGACCGGGGCAAGACCGGCAAGGAGGGCCCGACCGAGCCCAACCCGCGCCCCGGCAACAAGCACGGCCACGTGCTGGAGATCGAGGAGCGGCGCGGCGACAACACCGCGCTGAGCTTCTCCTGGAAGCTGCTGCTGGTGTGCGGCGACCCGAACACCGCCGACACCTACTTCGGCGGCTACGACAAGACCCAGGTCTCGCCGATCTCCTGCCCGGACAACCTCGCGTTCGACTCGCGCGGCAACCTGTGGATCTCCACCGACGGCAACGCGCTCGGCTCCAACGACGGCCTGTTCGCCGTGCCGGTCGAGGGGAGGTACCGGGGGCGGGTCAAGCAGTTCCTGACCGTGCCGCGCGGCGCGGAGACCTGCGGGCCCGTGGTGGACGACGAGTTCGTGCTGGTGTCGGTGCAGCACCCCGGCGAGGTCGACGGGGCGAACGCCGACAACCCGGCGTCGCACTGGCCGGACGGCGGCGCCTCGCAGCCGAGGCCGTCCGTGGTCGCGGTGTGGAAGAAGGACCGGGGCCGCGTCTGCGGCTGACGCCCCCCCGGTCGTCGCGGTCGGGGGACAGGCGTGACCGCGACGTGCTCCGACGGCCCCGCGCACCCGTGCGCGGGGCCGTCGCGCCGTCCGGGCGCGGCCCCGCCCTGCAGGCTCCGGCGCACGGCCGCCACCCGGTTCACACTCTTGGGTTCCCCCATGACCGAACGCCCCGCAGCCCTGATCACCGGAGCCTCCCGAGGCATCGGCGCCGCCGTGGCGCGCGCCCTCGCCCCCACCCACGACGTGCTGCTCGGCGGCCGTGACGAGGCCGCGCTGCGGGCGCTGGCCGACGAGCTGCCCGGCGCCCGGCCGTTCGCCGTCGAGCTGACCGACGCGGAGGCGCTCGCCGGGGCGGTCGCCGGGATCGGGCGGTTGGACGTGCTGGTGCACAGCGCGGGCGTCGCCGAGCTGGGACCGCTGTCCGGGGCGTCGGCCGAGGTGTGGCGGCGCACCCTGGAGGTCAACGTCGTCGCGGTCGCCGAGCTGACCCGGCTGGCGCTGCCGCTGCTGCGCGAGGCGCGCGGCGACGTGGTGCTGATCAACTCGGGCGCCGGCCTGCGCGCGAACCCCGGCTGGGGCGTCTACGCGGCCAGCAAGTTCGCGCTGCGGGCGTTCGGCGACGCCCTGCGGGCCGAGGAGCCCGCCCTGCGCGTCACCTCGGTGCACCCCGGCCGGGTCGACACGGACATGCAGCGCGACGTGCGGCAGCAGGAGGGCGGCGAGTACGAGGCCGAGCTGTACCTGCGGGCCGAGTCCGTCGCGGACGCCGTGGCGCGCGCGGTGCTGGCCGGGGACGACGCGCACATCACCGAGATCGTGGTGCGGCCCAGGACCAAGCTCGGCTGAGCACCTGGGCGGAGCCCGCTCCCGGCCGCCGCGCGGCGGCCGGGAGCGCGGGGCGCGCTACCGCAGCCGGGCCGCGATCCCCGCGACCTCGGCCTGCGCCTCGCGCCGGTCCACCCGAGTCGACTCGCCCGCCTCGACGACCTGCTCGCCCGCGACCCACACGTCGCTGACCCGCCGCGTCCCGCTGGCCCACACCAGGTTCGCCAGCACCTGCTCGTCCGGCGCGTCCAGCCCGGTCGCGAACGCCGGGTCGTCCACGTCCACGTGCACCACGTCGCCCCAGCGCCCGGCCTCCAGCGCGCCGATGTCGTCGCGGCCCAGCGCGTCCGCGCTGCCCCTGGTGGCCAGCAGCAGCGCGTCGGCCGCCCGCATCGCCGTCGCGTCCAGGCCCGACACCCTGGCCAGCAGCGCGGCCAGCCGCGCCTCCTCCATCAGGTCCAGGTCGTCGTTGCTGGCCGGGCCGTCCGTGCCGAGGCCGACCTTCACGCCGTTGTCCAGGTAGTACCTGATCCGCGCGACGCCGGAGGCGAGCTTCATGTTCGAACCGGGGCAGTGCGCCACGCCGACGCCGTGCCTGGCGTAGATCGCCACGTCCTCGTCGGACAGGTGCACCGAGTGCGCGGACAGCACCCGGCCGCCGAGCGCGCCGACCTGCTCCAGCAGCTTCGGCACCGAGCCGTACCGCTCGCGCTGGGCCACGTCCTCCTGCGTGGACTCGGCCACGTGCACCTGCACCAGCGCCCCGCGCTTCCTGGCCTCGCCGCCGACGACGCCGAGCGCGTCCGCCGAGAGCGTGTAGGCCGAGTGCGGCCCGTAGCTGATCTCGAAGCGCTCGTGCGGGCCGATCCGCAGGCCGTCCGCGTCGATCCAGCGGCTCACCTCGTCGGTCTGCGCCCGCCAGTCCATGCCCGGCAGCTCCATGATCGCCGCGCCGAACAGCGCGCGGGACCCGGCCTCGATGACCGCCTCGGCGAGCTGCTCGCCGTTGAAGTACATCTCCGCGCTGGTGGTGACGCCGTTGCGGAGCATCTCGACCGCGCCGAGCAGCATCCCCGAGCGCATGTCGGCGGGGGTCATCTTGGCCTCGGCGGGCCACATGGCCTCCTGGAGCCAGCGCATCAGCGGCAGGTCGCCGCCCATGCCCCTGAGCAGGATCATCGGGGTGTGCGCGTGGGCGTTGACGAGGCCGGGCATCAGGATGCCGGTCAGCTCGCGGGTGGCGCCGGTGTGCTCGGGGGCGTCGGCGCGGGGGCCGACGAAGGCGATCCTGCCGTGCTCGTCGACGTCGACCACCGCGTCGCGCAGGACTGTGCAGGCGGGGTCGCAGGGCAGGACCACCGGGGCGTGCAGGCGCAAGGTCATGCCGTGAATCCTGCCGCAAGAGCGGTTGACCGGCCGGGGTGGCAAGCCGAAACTCGTTCAGGTGGAGGGACCGCGCCCTTGCCCCCGAGCTGTGGACGACTGGTTGCGCAGCCGGTTCACCCCCGAGCAGCACCGCCTGGTCGGGGGGATGCCGCTGGTCGCGATGCCGCTCTCGGTCGAGGTCGAGTCGGCGGGCGTCGGTCGGGCGTGGGTGCCCGACGACGTCATCGCCGGCTGGGCGCACATGAACTTCGACGCGCGCCGGAAGGTGGACCAGTCCGACGCGAGCATGATCGCCCTGCTGATCAGGCAGGGCTGGACCTGGGACGACATCGCGTTCCTGCTCGGCTTCGAGGAGGAGCGGGAGGCGCAGGAGTGGTACGCCGACCTGGCCGTGCGGCTGTGGAAGGCGCCGCTGCGGCGACCGAGGCTGGTGTTCGGCGACTAGCCCCGGCCGGTCCCGCCGCCCGGAGCACCCCGGAGCACCCCGGAGCAGCCCGGAGCGCCACGCAGGGACGCCCCGGAGCGCCCGGCCCCGAGCACCGCGCCCCGGCCACCCGGTCCCGCTCCCCTTGGCCAGGGCCGCCCGCTCCCGCCGCCGCCTCAGTCCGCGACGTCCACCTTCGCCACGACCTTCGGGTTCCGCAGCCGCACCACGACCTCGCCCGGCACGCCATTGCGCGCCGCGTACTCGTTCGCCCGGTCCGCGCCCATGTACCGCGCGCCGAGCCTGCCCGCCCAGTAGGTGACCTGCTCCGGGTCGTCGTCCACCTCGACCTTCCCCGACAGCGTCACGAACGCGTAGGGCGGCTCCTCGTCGTCCAGGCAGAGCGAGATCCGCCCGTCGCGCAGGATCGCCTTGCCCTTCACCGACTCCACGTGCGTCGTGAACACGACCGAGCTGCCGTCGACGTCGACCCAGACCGGCGTCACGTGCGGTGATCCGTCGGCGCGGACGACGGCCAGCTTGCCGGTGCGCGGCCTGGCCGCGACGAACTCACGCCACCAGCCCTCGGGGGCATCCGTGTAACCCATGGGGCCAACCGTAGGACCCCCCGACCCCGAGACCCCGAGCGCGGAACAACAGGGCTGACTCAGGGTGATCACTGAGTCCCCCGTTCGTAGTAATACCGAAGATGAGACCGAAGAACTACGCCGCTTTCGACTACCGGTCGATGCGCGAGGGCACGCCGGGGTGGAAGTTTTTTCACCACAGCGGAGAACCGGGGAAGCGAGAGGAGAGCACTCGATGATCGAGGCGATCGGCCTCACCAAGCGCTACGGGAGCACCGTAGCGGTGAACGACCTGTCGTTCACCGTCCGACCTGGCAGGGTGACCGGCTTCCTCGGCCCCAACGGGGCGGGCAAGTCCACCACCATGCGGATGGTGCTCGGGCTCGACCGCCCGACGGCGGGACGGGTCCTGATCGACGGCACGCCGTACAACAAGATCAAGAACCCGCTGCGCTCCGTGGGCGCGCTGCTCGACGCGAAGTGGGTGCACCCCAACCGCTCGGCCCGCACGCACCTGCTGTGGATGGCCAAGTCCAACGGCATCCCGGTCCGCAGGGTCGACGAGGTGCTGGACGAGGTCGGCCTCACCAAGGTGGCGCGCAAGCGGGCGGGCGGGTTCTCGCTCGGCATGTCCCAGCGGCTCGGCATCGCCAGCGCCCTGCTCGGCGACCCGCGGGTGCTGCTGTTCGACGAGCCCGTCAACGGCCTGGACCCCGAGGGCATCCTGTGGATCAGGCGCTTCATGCAGGGCCTGGCCGCGCAGGGGCGCACCGTGCTGGTGTCCAGCCACCTGCTGTCCGAGATGGCGCTGACCGCCGAGGACCTCGTGGTGATCGGCCGGGGCGAGCTGATCGCCCAGTGCAGCACCGCCGAGTTCATCGACCGCTCCGCCAAGGCCGCCGTGCTGGTGCGCGCGCCGGAGTGGCAGCGGTTCGCGACCCTGCTGCGGGACAAGGGGTTCGCGGTCGCCGAGGGCGCTGAGGGCGCGCTCACGGTCGAGGGCGCGACCGGCGCGGAGATCGGCGAGGTGGCGGCGGGGAACGGGGTCGTGCTGCACGAGCTCAGCCCGCAGCGGGCCTCGCTGGAGGAGGCGTTCATGCAGTTGACCGGTGACTCGGTCGAGTACCAGACCGGTTCCGCCGAGAAGGGGGTGTGACCGCCGTGGCGCTGCTCGCCGTCGAGCGGATCAAGCTGTTCAGCACGCGGTCGCCCTGGTGGTGCGCGGCGCTGGCGCTCGTCATGACCTCGGGGATCGCCACGCTCATCGCGATGGAGATGCCCGCCGAGGCCCCGGTGCAGGTCAGCACGACCCAGTTCACCTACTCGTTCGGCATGGCCGTGGTCATGGTGATGGCCGCGCTGGCGGTGACCACCGAGTACCGGTTCGGGACCATGCGGGCCACCTTCCAGGCCGTGCCCAACCGGAACGCGGTGATGGTCGCCAAGGTCGTCGTGGTGGCGCTGCTCGCGGGCGTCGTCGGCGAGGTCATCGCGTTCACCTCGTGGGGCGCGAGCAGGCTGGTCGCCGCGGACGCCTCGCAGCTGGGGCTGGAGTCGTCGGCGGACTGGCGGCACGTGGCGGGCGTCGGCCTGGTCTACGCCGCCGCCGCGGTGCTCGCCGTGGGCGTCGGGGCGCTGGTCAGGCACACCGCGGGGGCGGTGGCCGTGCTGCTGGTGTACTCGATGGTCGGCGAGAGCCTGATCGCGCTGATCCCGGACCTCGGGCCGAAGATCCAGAAGTGGCTGCCGTTCGCGATGGCCGACAACTTCGTCCTCGGCTCGCCCTCGGGCGAGGTGGTGGGCGGCATGGGGCCGCCCGCGCCGGAGGGCGCGCTCGCGCCGTGGCCCTCGCTGGGCTACTTCGCGGCGGTGGCGGTGGCGGTCTTCCTGGTGTCGCTGGTCGTGGTGAACCGCCGGGACGCCTGACGGACCTTCCGGCCCGCACTCGGGGTGGCGGGCCGGGCAGGGGGAGCGGAGCGCGGGCGGCCTTCGGGGAGGCGCCCGCGCTCCTCGCTGTTCGGGGGGCGTGCGAGGGCAGGCGCGCGGCAGGTCTGCCACGTGGCGCGCCTGCGCTTGGCAGGCCCGGCCCCGCCCGCGGTGTCAGGGGCGCTCGGTGTCCGGCGCGCTCGACCCCGACGCGTTCGGGACCGCCCCGCTCGACCCCGGTCCGCCTGCTTCCGGACCGCTCGGCGTCGGCCCGCTTGGCACCTGCTCGCTCGGCGCTGGCCCGCCCGGTGTCGACGCGCTCGGCACCGGCCTGCTTGGTGTCGACGTGCCCGGCATCGGCTCGCTCGGCATCGGCCCGCTTGGCGTCGGTCCGCCCGGCATCGGCTCGCTCGACGTCGGCTCGCTCGGCGCTGACCCGCCCGGTGTCGACGCGCCCGATGTCCACGCGCCCGCCCAAGACCCGCTCGTGCCCGGTCCGCTCGTGCCCGGTCCGCTCGTGCTCGGCCCGCCCGGCGCCTGCCCGCCCGGCGCCTGCCCGCCCGGCGCCTGCCCGTCCAACGCCGACGTGCCCGCGCCCACCCCCGCCCCACCCGGTTCGGCGTTCCGGAAGCGCCGGAGCGCCACCAGCCCGGCCGTGGCCAGGAGCAGCGCCACCGCCGTCGCCCACGCCGCCCGCTCCACCGGTCCGACCCCGTCGCCGGGCTCGGCAGCCACCGGCGCGCTCCCCTGGTCCGCACTCCCCCGGTCCGCACTCCCCCGGTCCGCGCTGGCGAGCGCCGGGTCGGGGGCCGCCGTCGCGGCTGGCAGCGGCGGCCTCGGCGGCAGCAGCGGGCTGCGGTCCACCTCGCGGATGCGGCCCTCCAGCGCCCCCACCGGGTTCACCAGCCCGAACCCGGTCCGGCTGTCCCGCCCCGGCTCCAGCAGGTCGACGGCGCTGATCACCAGCCGGTTGACCACGTTCGCCGCGTCCAGGTCGGGGAACCGCGAGCGCACCAGCGCCACCACCCCGCTCACCAGCGCCGTCGCCGCGCTGGTCCCGTCGACCGCCGCGTACCCGCTGGCCGACGAGGTGAGCGGCACCGCCGTCACCACCCGCTCGGCGGGCGCGGCCAGCACGGTCGGCGGCCCGGTGTTGGACCGCGCCCACGGCGAGCCGTCGCGGGTCGTGCCCGCCACCGCGATCACGCCGGGGATGTCGGCGGGCGCGCCCACGTGCTCCTCGCCGGAGTTGCCGGTGCCCGCGACCACCACGACGTCGTGCTCGAACGCGTAGTCCACCGCGTCGGTCAGCTCGGGCGTCAGCGTCGCCACCGAGGTCAGCGACAGGTTCACCACGTCGGCCCCGTGGTCGACCGCCCACCGCACGCCCTCGGCGACGGCCGCCAGCGTGAACCCGGTCCCGTCGACGCCCACCGACACCGGCAGCACCTTCGCGGCGGGCGCGACGCCCAGCACGCCGCCGGACTCGCCGACCCCGGCGATCAGCGCCGCCATCGCCGTCCCGTGCCCCGACCGGTCCTGCACGCCGCCGGTGCCGACCGCGTCCCCGACGCCCGTGCCCGGCAGCACCCGGCCCACCAGGTCGGGGCGCGTGTCGTCCACACCGGAGTCCACGACGGCCACCACGACCCCGTCGCCGCGGGCGAGCTCGTGCGCCCGGTGGACCCCCAGCGCGTCCAGGTGCCACTGCTGCTGGCCGATCGACCAGGCGGGTGTCTGCGCGACCATGGCCAGCACCGCGAGCGCGACCGGGAGCACCTTCGGAACACCGCCTTGTGGTTCAGGTCACAAATATTCGATGCCGTTCATGTTTCGAGCTCAAGAGGTCACGCGCACGGAGTAAGTCCTTCGTTAAGACCCCGTGAACTGTCCCAACCGGCCATGACAGGAACCGGGCGAGCAGGTGGGATGAAAGTAGCGAATCGTGAGGCGGCGGTGTGCACGCACGCGAATTCGCCAACCCCGTCAAGGAACCCTCCGGAGGTGAACCCGTGGCGGTGCTCGATCCAGACCTCAACGCGGAATCCCAGGCGAAGCGGCCACCGCAGGCGAAGCTGCCGTCCCCCGTGACGCGCCCCGCCGAGCTCCCCCGCCCCCGCCAGCGCGACCGCGGGCTGCGCGTCGAACCCATGCTCGGCCTGGAGTGGGCGGACGCCATCGAGGCGGCGGGAGGGGCGGAGCTCGCCTCGTCCCCCGCGCAGTCCCGCAGGGCCTGGGTGCACCGGGCCGACGAGCGCCAGGTGCTCTCGCTGTACCGCGCGGTCCGCGAGGTCGGCGCCCGCGTCCCCGCGCCGTGGTGGCTCCGCGCGCTCGACCGGGGCAGGCTCCCGTCCCGCGCGGCCGGGTTCGCCGTCGAGGACGAGGTGTCGCAGCTGCTGCTGAGCAGGCCCGGCTGGATCTACGTGCCGTGGGCGGACGAGGGCGAGGTCGGCTACTGGGAGTTCGTGCCCTCCGAGAGCGGCGTCTACGGCCCGGCCGAGCCGACCACCGTCCAGTTCACCGACGAGCACCCCGGCTGGGTCGACCTGCTGCCCGCGCACCGGGGACCCGGACTGCGCCAGCCGATCGCCTTCACCCCCGCCGAGCTGCGCGAGCAGATCGAGGACCTGGAGAACATCGCGTAGCGCTGTCCTAGGCTGTGCGCCCGTGACACCGAGCAAGCAGGAACGCCCCGCGCACCACCGCACCGTCGTCAGCTACGTCCAGCGAGGCGAGCGGATGACCGTCGGTCAGCAACGCGCGTGGGACACCCACTGGGACCGCGTCGGCCGCGAGGTCAAGGCGCTCCCCGAGGGGCCGGTGGACTTCACGGCCTGGTTCGGGCGGGAAGCCCCCGTCCTGCTGGAGATCGGCTCCGGCATGGGCGAGACCACCAGTCAGCTGGTGGCCGCCGCGCCGGAGCTGAACTACGTCGCGGTCGAGGTGTACAAGCCGGGCCTGGGGCAGCTGCTGCTGCGCACCGAGGCGCTCGGCGCGACGAACCTGCGGGCCTTCCGCGGCGACGCGGTCGACCTGCTGGAGTCGCACGTCGAACCGGGGACGCTGGCCGGGGTCCGGATCTTCTTCCCGGACCCCTGGCCCAAGAAGAAGCACCACAAGCGCAGGCTCGTGCAGCCGGAGTTCGTGAAGCTGCTGGCCAGCAGGCTGCGACCGGGCGGGACGCTGCACATGGCGACCGACTGGGAGAGCTACGCCGAGCAGATGCTCGAGGTGTGCTCCGCCGAGCCCGCGCTGCGCAACCTGCACGACGGCTGGGCCCCGCGCCCGGAGTGGCGGCCGGTGACGAAATTCGAGCAGCGCGCGGTCGAGGAGGAGCGGGTCAGCCACGACCTGATGTTCGAGCGGGTCTAGCCGGAGCCGATCCGGGGGCGGGGGGGGGGGCGGGGCCGCCCCCCCCCCCCGCCGCCCCCCCC
>NZ_JBQGCX010000864.1:0-14987 GCF_052038725.1 Actinosynnema sp. | reverse complement strand
CTTGAGATGAACAGCACCGACACCGCCGAGCAGGGCGCCGCCGTGCAGGACGTCGACGCGCTGCGGCAGGAGATCGACCACCTGGACGCCGAGCTGCTGCGGCTGGTCAAGCGCCGGGTCGAGGTGTCCAAGGTGATCGGCGCGGCGCGGATGGCCGCGGGGGGGACCAAGATCGTGCACAACCGGGAGATCGACGTCATCAACCGCTACCGGGAGCTGGGGCCGGAGGGGCGCGACCTGGCGATGATCCTGCTGCGGCTGGGCCGGGGCGCGCTGGGGCGCTGAACCGGCCCCGCGCGCTTCGCCCGGACGGGTGGAGTCGAGGCCTCGGACGAGCGGCGTGGGGAGGGCGGGCCCACCGGGAGCACCCGGCGGGCCGCCCGGACCCGCGCACCCGGCCTGAGCGGGTGCTGCGGGACCGTCGGCGGGCCCGGAAGCGGCCCGGAAGCGGCCCGGCGGCGAGCGGGACCGGCGGCGAGCGGCCCGGTGGCGACCGGGGGCTTGACCGCCTCCGGCTCCGGTTCAGCGGGCGAACTCCCAGCGGTCCGCCAACACGGCCCTGACCAGGGCGAGGTCGGCGTCCACCAGCTGGGTGTCGTCGGGCACGTAGGCCAGCGGGTCCTCCAGCAGGTCGAGCCCGAGCAGGCCCTCCACCAGCGCGTGCAGGCACAGCGCGGCGTACCCGCGCAGGTAGCCGCCCTCCTGGGTGAGCACGGTCGGCAGCCCCTCGGCGGCCACCCGCGCGCCGATCGCCCGGTAGCCGGCGGCGGTGAGGTTGTGCCTGCCGTTGGGGTCGAACGCGGAGCCGTCGAAGCCGGAGGCGCACACCAGGAAGTCCGCGCCGAACTCGCGGACCGCCGGGAGCACCACCTCGTCCATCGCGCGCGCGTACGCGCGATCGCCCGCGCCCAGGGACAGCTCGACGTTGACGTTGCCGAGCGCGGGCTCGTCGGGCGCGCCGGTCTGCCGGTGGTTCGCGCCCCACGGGCCGTGCCGCATGTGGACCGACGCGGTCAGCACGTCCTCGGTGCCCGCGAACACCTCCTGGGTGCCGTTGCCGTGGTGCACGTCCCAGTCGAGCACCGCGACCCGCCGCCCGGCCCGACGCGCGGTCTCGGCGACCAGCGCGGCGTTGTTGACCAGGCAGTAGCCGTCGGCGAGCCCCGGCTGGGCGTGGTGGCCGGGTGGGCGGACGAGCGCGTAGGCCAGCCGGGTGCGACCGGAGGCGACCGCGTCGTGCGCGGCGAGGGCGGTTCCCGCCGCCGCCAGCACGGCCTCCCAGGAACCCGGCCCGACCAGCGTGTTCACCTCCAGCGCGACCCGTCCCGGCCCGGCGCAGGCGGCCTTGAGCGCGGCCAGGTAGCCGGGTTCGTGGACGCGCGCGAGCTCCTCCTCGGTGGCCGCGCGACCGGTCGACCAGGTCAGGTGGCCCGCGACGGGGCCGTGCCGCAGCGCGTGCCGGAAGGTGCGCAGCCGGGCGGCGCTCTCCGGGTGCGGCTCGGGCTCGTCGAGCCAGTCCCACTCGCCGGGCAGCTCCCACAGGCCGGAGCCCGCGTCGTGCTCCAGGCAGGCGTCGTGCCAGAACATCTCCACGCACCGGAGATATCAGGGCGATCACGGATGGTCCACCGGGAAAATCGACGTGCACACTGGTCGCATGGACGTCATCGGCCTGATCACCGGTCTCATCGCCATCCTCGGACTGCTCGCCACCCTCGCGCACGGCGGCTACCTCGCCGCGCTGAACTCCGCCGCCAAGAGCAAGGGCGCCTCGGGCGCGCCGATCGCCAACTACGTGCGCGGGCGCTGGAGCGTCGCGGGCGTGACCGTGGCCGCCGCGGCGGTCGGCCTGATCATCAACGGCGGTTCGAGCCTGGCCGCCGACGTGATCGGCGCGGTCATCGCCGGTGGCGCGGGCCTGGCCGCGACGAACTCGCTGCAGGGCGCCAGGAAGCGGCTGAACAGCGGCAGCTGACACATCACCTGAAGGGGTGCTGCTGCGCCACGCAGGGATGATGCGCGCCGCCGTCCGGCAGCCTCCCGCCTAGCCTGTGCCAGGCGGGAGGGGCTATCCACCATGAACTCCAGGGCGGACGAGCAGCGGCAGGGCAGGCACCGGCTTCCGGACGACGCGGCCGAGTGGGCCTCGATGGGCGGTCAGCTGCCCGTCGACGCGCCCCCGCCGCGCGACCCGCTGCACGACAGCGACGCGGTCGGGCTGAGCAAGTTCAACATCGGGATGGTGCCCGCTTCGGTGACACCGCCCAAGACGTGGCGGCGCGCCGCGTGGTTCACGGTGATCTCGTCGGCGAGCGTGCTGGTGGGGTTGGCCGTGGCCGCGGTGGAGCTGGTCGGGCCGCCGAGGCCGGACGAGCCGTTCGCGCTGCCCTCCTACCCCCCGACGGCCCCGAGGCTGCCGGTGCTGACCACGACCGCCCCGCCGCCGGAGGCCGCGGTCGAGCCGGAGGTCGCGGCGCTGGCCGACGCCGCGCCGGACCGGGGTGGCCAGGCGCCGCAGGACGCGCCCGCGGCGGGCGGGGTCGGCAAGGCCCACGCGGGTCGGGGCGCGGGCCCCGGCGAGGGCGGGTGGACCGGCGAGCAGCGGGTCACCGCGCCGCAGGCGGGCCGGGCGAGCGCGGTCCCGGCTCCCCCGCCGCAGGTGTGGGCCCCGGTGACGACCGTGGCGGGCGGGAGCGCGGCGCACGAGGACGTGCTGGCGATCGCCTCGCGCACCGAGGAGTTCTACCGGCAGGTGGCGCAGAGCGCGGACGCCGCACTGGAGCTGGTGTCCGAGACCGTGCGGGGCGTGGTCGGCGCGCTGGTCGCCGAGCGGTTCGGCGGGGCCTCGCACGTCCAGGTGACCGGGATCAGCGTGGACGCGGTGCGCGGGCTGAGCACCAGCACGCTGCTGGTGACGAACCGGGACGGCACGACGTCGACCGAGCACCGGGAGCTGCTGTTCACCGTGGTGGGCGAGCCGCTGATCAGCGGTGAGCGCCCGGTCCGCGCGCGCTGAGCGGCGTCGGGGCGGCCCGGTGGCGGGCGCACCGCGAGTCTGCGCGGCCCCGCCCGGTCTGCGCCGTCCGGGGTGGTCCGCACGGCGCTGAACGCCACGAAGGGGTGAACTAGCGGGTCGCGCTCTGGCTTTCCGCTGCTCTTGCACGGTACTTCTGGCGGCCACCCAGGTAGTCAGGAGCCGCCCGTGGAACGCGCCACCGCCACCGCGACCGGTCGCAGGCACGCCCGCACGGGCTCGGTCAGCGTGGCCGAGCTGATCGGGAAGCAGCCGAGCAGGCCGGGCCCCGCCTCGGGCCGGGCGCCGGGCATCTCCGTCGAGCTGATCGGCGAGGGACGGCCCTGCGGCGGGCGGAGTTCCGGCGACCTGTTCGGCGGGGACCTCGGCGCGGGCCCGCCCGGTCCCCTCGGCGACGGGTCCGCGCTCCGGCCGCACCGGGCGCGCCGGGTGGCGCGGGTGGTCGGCTGGATCACCGGGGCGCTGGTGCTGGTCACGTCCGTGGTGGCGGCGGCGGTGCTGGCCGAGCAGCGCGGGGCGGTCGTCCAGCACCTCGCCGTCGAGGTCCTGCCCGCCATGAGCGGGGCGTCCGCGCTGCGGCCGGACCTGCTGAGCGCGGAGCTGGGCGGGACGGCGGTGGTGGACTCGGGCCTGGTGGTCGACGGCCCGCTGCCGGTGCCGCAGCCCGCGGCGCCGGAGGTCGTGGTCGGGCCGAAGCCCCAGGTGGAGGTGGTGCGGCGGTTCTTCGAGCTGCTGCCCGCCAGGCCCGCCTCGGCGTCGGCGCTGCTGTCGCCGGACCTGGTGGGCGCGAGCCCGGCGGACTTCGTGGAGTCCTGGTCGTTGATCACCGCGATCGCGGTGGAGTCGGTGGCGAACCGGCCGGACGGGACGGTGCTGGCCGTGGTGTCGATGCGGGAGCGGGACGGCGGGCTGCTGCGCGTGGAGCAGCTGTTCCGGCTGACCGGGGTCTCCGCGCCGAGGATCGTCGGGGCCGAGGTGATCTCGGCCCAGCGGAGCGCCCCACCCCAACCTTGACTCTGAGTGACCAGCAGGTGAACCAGGTGGACGCACCGTCACCTGTCGATGTGATTGCCAGGGAAAAATCCGCCAAAGGGGTTACATAAAGGGTCACGATTCGGTATCCATGTTCCCGGCAAGGGTGTGTCGCACCCCTCCGGGAAAGGGTGGCTCGCGGTGTCGAACGAGGACAATCGCCGTCGACGTGACTACTCGGACGACCGCCTCTCGGTCGCCGAGCTGATCGCTCGCAGCGAGGCCGAGACCGTGCGCTTCGCACCCGTCTCCGCACCCGTCACGCCTCGCGCCGAGCAGACCGCGCGGCTGCCCCAGAAGGCCAAGTCCAGGCTCAACCTGTCCGGCCGCGAGCTGCACATCACCGAGCTGCTGCGCCGCGAGGGCCGTCCCGCCGACGACAGCGCCACCGGTCGCGGCATCTCGGTGCCCAAGCTGGTCGCGATGGCCAGCGGCGGCGTCGTGCTGACCGGCGCGGTCGCGTTCAGCGCCTCGCAGTGGATGTCGACCCCGGACGAGCGCCCGCTGGCCGAGGTGCGGTTCGACGACCGCCAGGCCGCGCGCAGCCCCGGCAGCCTCACCGCCGACCTGGTCGGCGCGTCCCGCGACAGCCAGGACCAGGTCGAGGAGAGCGGGACCGAGGCGCCCGCGACCACCGAGACGACCCGGCAGAGCACCGCGCAGGAGCAGCCGCGCCAGCAGCAGCAGACCCAGCGCCAGCAGCAGCAGACCCAGCAGCGCTCGGGCGGCGGCAACCAGCAGCAGCAACAGCAGCCGACCACCCCGACGACCAACCCCACGACCAACCCCCAGCAGCAGACGAGCGCGCCGACCACCCCGGTCACCTCGCCCTCGCAGCCCTCCACCCAGCCGTCCACGTCCACGCCCGCGCCGCCGCCCACCAGCGGGACCACGGCGCCGCCGTCGTCCGCGACCGCCCCGCCCCCGGCGTCCGGCAGCGCGACCCCGGCGCCCACCAGCGGCGTCGACCTCGGCATCGACCTCGGCAAGGTGCTGGAGCCCGTCGGCGGCTTCGACTTCTTCGCCCCGGCCCCCTGACGGCCCGGCAGGGTCCGGCACGACGGCCCTCCCGCCCCGGATCTTCACCCGATAAGGTGCTCCGGGAATGGGGCGTCCCGCGCGGGCCCCTGATCGGCACGCGACTCGCCTGCGAGCGCCACGGGCCCGAGGCGCGCACCCCGTCCGGGGTAGGCTCTGCGGGCGTGCGGTGGCCCATGCCGAACCCCGCGCACCGATCCGCACGACGAGGAGTCCCGAGCGTGAGAGCAGCCGTTGCCTCGGTCGCGCAGCGCTTCAGCGAGGTGACCCGGTGAGCGAGGACGGACGGGTCATCGCCGATCGCTACCGCATCCTCGACCGGATCGGCAGCGGCGCCATGGGCGTCGTGTGGCGCGCGCACGACGAGCGCCTCGGCCGGGTCGTGGCCGTCAAGCAGCTGCTGCTCCAGCCGAGCCTGGACGCGCGCGAGCAGGACGAGGCCATCCAGCGCGCCATGCGCGAGGGCCGGATCGCGGCGAAGCTGCACCACCCCAACGCCATCGCGGTCTACGACGTGGTGGAGGAGGACGGCGCTCCGTGCCTGGTCATGGAGTACCTGCCCTCGTACAGCATGGCCGACACGATGTCCGAGCACGGCGTGCTGGACCCGGTCGAGGTGGCCCACATCGGCACCCAGGCCGCGGCGGCGCTGTCGGCCGCGCACGCGGCGGGCATCGTGCACCGCGACGTGAAGCCGGGCAACGTGCTGCTGGCCGAGAACGGCCTGGTCAAGATCACCGACTTCGGCATCTCGCGGGCCAGCGACGACGTCACGGTGACCAAG
The DNA here is from genome assembly GCF_052038725.1 of Actinosynnema sp. NCBI lineage: Bacteria > Bacillati > Actinomycetota > Actinomycetes > Pseudonocardiales > Pseudonocardiaceae > Actinosynnema > Actinosynnema sp. The sequence continues at coordinate 9,099 of NZ_JBQGCX010000864.1, read as the reverse complement.
ACCGGCCTGATCGCGGGCACGCCCGCCTACCTGGCCCCGGAGATCGCGCGCGGCCAGGACCCGACGCCCGCGTCCGACGTGTTCTCCCTCGGCTCGACGCTGTTCGCGGCGTCCGAGGGCGAGCCGCCGTTCGGGCTGAGCGAGAACACCCTGGGCGTGCTGCACGCGGTGGCGGCCGGGCGGATCAACCCGCCGACGGTCGACCACCCGCTGACCGACGTGCTGCTGCACATGCTCAACTACGACCCGGCCGACCGCCCGACCATGAGCCAGGTCCGGGACATGCTCAACGCGGTCTCGCGCGGGCGCTCGCCGAACCTGGGCGGGATGCGGCCCGCGACGGCCACCACGATCGCGCCGGTCGCCGACGCCACCACGGTGGTCGGCCCCGACCGGACCCGCGTGGTGCGCCCCGGCGGTCCGCGCACCGGCACGGGCAACCGCCCGGCGGGCTCGCGCACGACCGGGGTCCAGCCCACCGGGCTGCACCCGGACCCGAAGCCGGGCAGCAACCGGCCGCTCGCGATCACCGCGGTCGTGCTGGGCGTCATCCTGCTGGTGGGCACGCTCCTGGTGGCGCTGGACGTCTTCGACGACTCGGTGCCGCAGTCGCCGCCCGCGTCCTCGTCCTCCGAGACGCCGCCGACGACCACCTCCACGACCACCACCACGTCGACGACGACGCGGGTGGTCACCCAGGAGGAGCCGGAGCCGACGACGCAGGAGCAGACGACGACCTCGCAGCAGCCGACGACGACCTCGCAGCCGCCGCAGCAGTCGTCCGCGCCGCCGACGACGACGAGCGCCCCGCCGCCGACGACGACCTCGCAGCAGCCGCCCGCGCCGTCGTCCGGAGCGCCTCCGCAGGGGCAGGGCAACACCCCGTAGGTCGATCGGGACCCCAGGCGCTCACCAAAGGAACCCTTAACCCGTAAGGTGAGCACTACCCAATCGGGTGAGGGACTGTTCACGTCATGGTGACGGCGGAATGCGGTCGTCACTGAAGAAGCGATAGCAGCACTGGGAGCAGCCGTGACCGACGATGGCCGCCTGGTCGCCGGCCGCTACCGACTCGGGCAGCGGATCGGCAGCGGGGCGATGGGCGTGGTGTGGCAGGCCCACGACGGGCGCCTGCACCGCACCGTCGCGGTGAAGCAGTTGCTGCTTCAACCGGGCCTGGCCGAGTCGGACACGGACGAGGCGAAGCGCAGGGCGATGCGCGAGGGCCGGATCGCGGCGCGCTTGCAGCACCCGCACGCGATCGCGGTCTACGACGTGGCCGAGGACGACGGGCAACCGTGGCTGGTGATGGAGTACCTGCCGTCGAGCAGCCTCTCCACCGTGCTGTCCGAGCGGGGCACGCTGCCCCCTCGCGAGGTTGCCGCGATCGGGTCCCAGGTCGCCTCGGCGCTGGCCGCCGCGCACGACGCGGGCATCACGCACCGCGACATCAAGCCGGGCAACATCCTGCTGGGCAACGACGGCACCGTGAAGATCACCGACTTCGGCATCTCGCGGGCGACCGGCGACGTGACGGTGACCGCGACCGGGATGCTGGCGGGCACCCCCGCCTACCTGGCCCCCGAGGTCGCCAAGGGCTACGACCCCGGTTCGCCGTCCGACGTGTTCTCGCTGGGCTCGACGCTGTACGCGGCGATCGAGGGGATGCCCCCGTTCGGCCTGAACGAGAACACCATCGCGCTGCTGCACCAGGTCGCGTCGGGCAAGGTGACGCCGCCGAAGCAGGCCGGTCCGCTGACCGCGCTGCTGATGCGCCTGCTGCGCGCCGAGCCGGAGGACCGGCCGACGATGGCCGAGGCGCGCGAGGCGCTGGCGGCGGTGGCCGCCGGGCGGACCGCGCCCGAGTTCCCGATGCAGATGCCGAGGTCGCACCCGCCGTCGTGGCAGGGCGCGCCGGTGACGGTGCCCGCGACGGGCATCTCGACCCGCGCGATCGCCCCGGTGCACAACCAGGGCCAGGGCGGGCAGGGCCAGGGCGGTCCCGCGCCCCTGCCGCACGCGCCCCAGCAGCACGTGCAGCCGCCGCAACAGCAGCAGCACCACCAGTCGCAGCCGAACGCGACCCGGATCGACCAGCGCCCCGCGTCGGGCCACTCGCTCCCGCCGGCGGCGATGAGCAGACCCCCGGCCGCCCGGCCCAGGGCCGCGCGGCAGCAGTCGGGCGGCGGGAGCGGCGGCAACAACCGCTCCACCATGATCACCACGTTGGCCATCGTGGGCGCGGCGGTGCTCGGCATCCTGCTGGCCAGCTTCTTCACCGGCGACGACGGCGGCGACAACGCCAACACGCCGCCCCCGACCGTGACCGTCTCCAAGTCCGGCGACGCGGGTTCGGACAAGCCCAAGGCCCAGGTGCCCGAGCGCCCGAAGGTCAGCGGCGACGGTCCCACGGAAGCGGACCAGAAGCAGTTCATCGAGGCCTACTACGGCACCGCCGTGGCCGACACCGACGCGGGCTGGGCCATGCTCGCGCCCGGCGGCGCCGCGCAGGGCCAGGGCCGGAGCACCTACGACGCGTTCTGGGGCAACGTCAAGTCGGTGACCGTGGACTCGGTGACCCAGCAGTCGCCGTACTTCTGGTCGGCCAAGGTCACCTACACCATGGCCGACGGCTCGACGGAGACCAAGACCAAGAACATCGTGGTCAAGTGGCAGGGCACGGACCTGTACGTGCAGAGCGAGAGCTGACCCGCCGCTAGCTCGCGGCGACGACGGCCCGGAGGGCGTCGAGCAGGCTCGCCACGGCGGGCGTGCCGACGGCTCCGGGCCGCACCGCTGTGCAGACCGTCCTGGTGGGCTCGGGGTGGCGCAGCCGCCGGACGACGACGCCGGGGTTGACCACGCCGAGCCCCAGGTCCGGGATGACGCTGACGCCCAGCCCGGCCGCCACGAAGCCCTGCGCGGTGGGGAAGTCGGCGGCGTCGACCACGAAGTCCGGGGTGAACCCGGCGGCGGCGCAGGCCGCGAGCACCGCGTCCTTGCACGCGCCCGGCTCGGGCACCGAGTCGACCCAGCGCTCCCCCGCCAGCTCGGCGAGGTCGAGCACCTCCCGGTGGGCCAGCGGGTGCCCGGCGGGCAGCACGGCCGCGTAGGGCTCGTCGAACAGCGGCTCCAGGTGGACGTCCGGGTACCGGTCGTGGTCGAGCCGGGTGACGACGGCCAGCGCCACGTCGGCGCGGCCCTCGGCGACCTCGGTGATCGGGTCGCCGGGGTCGACCAGGCGCAGTTCCAGGCGCACGTCGGGGTGCTCGGCGCGGAAGGCGGCGACGGCGGGCGGGAGCAGGGCGGCGCCCGCCGTGGAGAAGTAGCGCACGCGCAGCCTGCCCGCGCGGCCCTCGCGCAGGTCGGCGATGGCGGTCTCGGCCTCGGTGATCCGGTCGGCGATGCGGGCGGCGTGCTCGGTGAGGACCCGGCCCGCGTGGGTGGGGCGCACGCCCCGGCCGACCCGCTCCAGCAGGGCGAGCCCGGCCTGCCGCTCCAGTGCGGTGATCTGCTGGCTGACCGCCGAGGGCGTGTAGCCGAGGTTGGTCGCGGCGGCGGTGATGGAGCCGGTGGTGACCACGGCGCGGAGGACCTGCATCCTGCGGACGTCCAACATGGCCCGACTGTACAACTCCTCTTCAAGGAAGTGTATGAATATTAAATTGTGCTAAGACTTCCCTTGGCGCAGTCTAGGCCCATGAACAACCCCGGCTCGCTGGTCAGGATGGGCGTGCTCGCCCTGGTGTGGGGCTCCAGCTTCCTGTGGATCAAGGTCGCCCTCACCGGGCTGTCCCCGGTGCAGATCGCGCTGGCGCGGACCGCGCTCGGCGCGCTCACCCTGGTGGCGGTGCTCCTGGCGAGCGGGCAGCGGCTGCCGCGCGGGAGGGCGCTGTGGGGGCACCTGGCGGTGGCGGCGCTGTTCAACAACACCGTGCCGTTCGTGCTGTTCGCGGTCGGCGAGCAGAGCGTGGACTCGGGCGTGGCCGGGGTGCTCAACGCCACCACGCCGCTGTGGACGCTGCTGCTGGGGCTGGCGCTGGGCACCGAGCGGGGCGGCAGCCGGGCCCGGCTGGCCGGGCTGGCGCTGGGCTTCGCCGGGGTGCTGCTGATCTTCGCGCCGTGGGAGCGGGGCGGACTGGCCAGCTGGGGCGCGCTGGCGTGCCTGGTGGCGGCGGCCTCGTACGCGGTGGCCTACACCTACATCGGGCGGACGGTGTCCGGGCGCGGGGCGAGTTCGATGCAGCTGTCCTCGGCGCAGCTGGTGGTGGGCAGCGGCCTGACCGCCCTCGCGCTGCCCGCGGGCGGGTTGGAGGCGCCGCACCCGTCCTGGGAGGCGGTGCTGGCGGTGGCGGTGCTGGGCGTGCTGGGCACGGGCCTGGCGTTCCTGCTGAACTACCGGCTGATCGAGGACGAGGGCCCGACGAACGCCACCGTGGTCGGCTACCTGCTGCCGGTGGTCTCGGTCCTGCTGGGCGCGGTGTTCCTCGGGGAGGCGCTGACCCTGCGGGTCGTGGCGGGCATGGCCGTTGTTCTCGCAGGGGTCGCCCTGACCCGCGCGCGACGGGCCCCGAGGCCCCTCCCGGAGGTCCGGGAAGCGGTCGTGGCGGCGGCCTCCGGGGAGCCGGCTACGCTCAAGTGACCTGCGGTAACGCATGGTTACCGGCCAGTTGAGACGGGTCGTGGGCAGAACGGGTGGACCTGCGGCCCACGTCTCCCCCGATCGCGTGGTGTTGGCCGGAACCACGTCCCGATCGGCCTTCCCGGACGTCTCCTCACATGAGACCGGACCAAGACGGGAAGGCTAGACACCATGAGCGCCGAGAGCATCACCACGACGACGACGTTCCACCTGCTGGTTCCAGGGGCCGCCCCCGCGCCGGTCGAGGCGGAGCTGCACTACGAGCCCGAGGACCCGTACGCGGTGGCCGTCCTGTTCCACACCGGTCAGGGCAAGGTGGAGTGGATCTTCGCCCGCGACCTGCTGGCCGACGGCCTGCTCACCCCGTCCGGCGAGGGCGACATCCTCGTCCGCCCGGCGAGCGACGACCCCGAGCGCGTCCTGCTGGAGCTGAACGCGCCGACCGGGTTCGCCATCCTGTCCGCCATCGCGGAGCACATCGCCGAGTTCCTGGACCTGACCTACGACGTGGTCCAGCCCGGCGAGGAGGACCTGTGGATCGACTTCGACCGGGAGCTCGCCAAGCTGGTCTCGACCAACTGACCGCTCCCCGCAACCCCCAGGACGCCCGCGGGGCCCGACTGCTAGACCAACCTCCGGTCGGAGGCCCAGCGGGAGAGTTCGTACCGGTTCGAGAGCTGCGTCTTCCGCAAGACGCTCGACACGTGGGTTTCCACCGTCTTCACGGAGATGAACAGCTCTGAAGCGATTTCCTTGTACGCGTACCCCCGCGCGAGCAGGCGGAGCACGTCGCGCTCGCGGGGCGTCAGCAGGTCCAGCTCGGGATCGCTGATGGGGGCCGCGCCGGGTCGGTCCGCGAAGGCGTCCAGCACGAACCCGGCCAGCCGGGGCGAGAACACCGCGTCTCCCTCGGCCACCCGCACGACGGCGCGCACCAGCTCCTGGCTGGAGATCGTCTTGGTCACGTACCCGCGCGCGCCCGCGCGGATGACCGCGATCACGTCCTCGGCCGCGTCGGACACCGACAGGGCGAGGAACACCACCTCGGGCAGCGCCTTGCGGACCTGGCGCAGCACCTCCGCGCCGCCGCCGTCGGGCATGTGCACGTCGAGCAGGACCACGTCGGGCCGGTGCCTGCCGATGCCCGCGACGGCCTCGCCGACCGAGCCCGCCTCCCCGACCACCTCGACGTCGTCGGTGATCGAGTCCAGCTCGGCGCGAACGCCCGCCCTGAACAGCGCGTGGTCGTCGACCAGGAACACCCGTACCGTCACGTGCGGGCCTCCGTTCTCCTCGGCATCAGCAGCTGCACCTCGGTACCCTCACCCGGCGCCGTGCGCAGGCGGGTCTCACCGCCGTGCCGCTCCATCCTCCCCCGGATCGAGTCCGCGAGGCCATGCCGGTCCTCGGGAACACCGCCGGGGTCGAACCCCTTGCCCCGGTCGCGCACGAACACCGCGACCTGCTCCGGCTCGACCTCGCAGTACACGCTCACCTCGGCCACCCCGGCGTGCTTGCCCGCGTTGACCACGGCCTCGCGCGCGGCGGCCACCAGCGCCAGCAGGTTGGGGTCCAGCTCGCAGTCGCCGACGACGACCTGCTGCACGTTCAGCGCGAAGGCGTCCTCCACCTCGCCGCAGGCCTGCGCGATGGCCGCCGCCAGCGTCCCCGGCTGCCCGTTCTCCCCCGCTTTGCCGTACAGCCACTCGCGCAGCTGCCGCTCCTGGCCCCTGGCGAGCCTGCGGACCTCGCGGGGCTGCTCGGCCTGCTTCTGGATCAGCGCGAGCGTCTGGAGCACCGAGTCGTGCAGGTGGGCGGCGATCTCGGCGCGCTCCTCGGTGCGGATGCGGACCCGGCGCTCCTCGCCCAGGTCGTTGATCAGCTTGAGCCACAGCGGGACGGTGAGGACGCCCACGCCGCACAGCGTGGCGACCACGGCCAGCAGGGCGAACCGGAGCTGGTTGAGGCCGTAGCTGTTGACCAGGACCGCGCCGACGCCGATGGCGACCAGCGCCACGCCCGCCATGACCCGCACGATCGCGGTGCGCCCGCCGCCGAGCAGGCCGGTGCGGGCCCCGTCGACCCAGCGCCTACGCTGCGCCTCGTCGGCCTCGCGCCACACCACGGCCGCGCCGACCAGGGAGACCGCGAGCGGCCCGGTGATCCAGCCGCTGAGCGGTCCGGACGTGAGCCCGGTGATCACGGCGGCGGCGATGCCCAGCGCGACCAGACCGAGCGCCTGCTGGCGCTCCCGGCCGCTCGGCGGCTGCTCCTCCTCGCCCGTGGGCCGCTGCGGCACGAGCAGCCACAGCAGGCCGTACGCGACGACCCCGATGAAGTTCAGCGCGGTCAGCATGGCGAACACGGCGCGCACCCAGAAGACGTCGACGCCCAGGTGCTCGGCCACGCCGCCCGCGACCCCCGCGACGACCCGGCCGGTGCGCCGCCTGCGCACGGGGTCGTGCGCCTTCTCCGGGGTGGTCTCCACCTGCGTGCTCACCCCCTGATCGTCACACGCGCGCGAGGCAGGGACATCAGGGTCCAACCCCGAGACGGGGATCAGGGTCGCTCCCGGATGTGCCGACCGGCGCTCGGGCAGCACCATTGGCGTCGTGAGCGGGAACGTGGGCGCGGCGGGTGTCGAGGAGACGCTGAAGGACTTCTGGGCCAGCAGGCCCAGGCGGCCCCAGGGCGGGCGGAAGGTCGCCGGGGTCGCCGCGGGCATCGCGGAGCGGTACCGGCTGGACCCGGTGATCGTCCGGGTCGCCCTCGTGGCGCTGGCGCTGTGCGACGGCGCGGGGGTGCTGGTCTACCTGGCCGGGTGGCTGCTGCTGGCGCAGGTGGGCGACGAGGTGTCGCCGCTGGAGGCGCTGGTCGGCCGGGGCCGCAGCTCGACGCCGACCCCGGTGACGGTGCTGCTGGGGCTGGCGGTGCTGCCCACGTCGGGGCTGCTGTTCAACGGCGGCTTCGCGCTGGTGTCGGGCCTGGCGCTGGCGCTGGGCTCGGTCTACCTGCTGCACAGCTCACGGGGCGCGGAGAACCGCCCGGTGCCGACGGCGCCGGTTCGCAGGGACTTGGGGGCCGCACGAGCGGCGGGCAGTGACCAGGAGGTGGGTGTGGACGAGCGGGGGACGGCGGAACCGGTCAGGCCGCCCGCGTGGGACCCGCTGGGGGCGGCTCCTTTCGCGTGGGACCTGCCGGAGCCGGGGGCGGGGCGGGCGACCGCCGTGGCGGAGCGGCCCGAGGCGGCGGTCCCGCGCGGGCGCAGGCGTTCGCGGGTGGGGCCGCTGACGTTCGGCGCGATGATGGTGGTGCTGGCCGGGTCGATCGTGGCGGCCGAGCACGACCCGTGGTTCACCCCGCCGCACGTGCTGGGCCTGCTGGTGGGCGTGCTGGGGCTGGGGATGCTCGTCGGCGCGGTGACCGGGGGCGGCGGCAAGGGGCTGATGTGGCTGGTGGTGCCGCTGAGCGCGGTGGGCGTGCTCGCGTCGGCCGCGGGCTTCCAGGACTTCCGCGACTTCGACGGCCCGGCCGGGTCGATCACGGCGGCGCCGGTGTCGGCGGGCGAGCTGGAGCCGAGCTACGAGTTCGGCGCGGGCGAGGTGACCCTGGACCTGGTGGGCCTGCCCGAGGGCGAGACGGCGCGCACGACCGTGCGGCTGGGGGCGGGCACCATCAGGGTGAAGGTGCCCAGGAACGCGGACGTGGTGGCGACCTGCCACACCAACGTGGGCGTCGTGACGTGCCTGGACCAGGAGCGGCAGGGCAGGCAGCAGACGGTCACCGTGGACGAGAACGGCCCGGACGGGCCCGGTGGCCTCAGGGTGGAGCTGGACCTGCGGACGAGCTTGGGAGAGGTGGCGGTGACCCGTGGGTGAGCACGAGGTGCGCGAGCGCAGGCCGGGGATCGACGTGGTGAGCCTGGTCTTCGGCCTCACCGCCCTGATCGCCTCCGCCTACATGCTGGCGGACGACTCGGCGCTGTCGGGCCTGGACCTGCGCTGGCTGCTCGCGGGCGGCGCGCTGGTGATCGGCCTGGGGCTGCTGGGCGGCTCGGTCCGGAGGCGCCAGTAGACCGGGGGGTCGGAGGGGCTCGGCCGGGTCGGGGGACGCGGCTGGGCGCACGGGGAAGCGGAGAGGGGGCCGGCCGGGGGGGCGGGCCCCCCGGGCCTCCCCCGGGGGGGGGGGGGGCCCCACACCCCCACCCATGTGGCCCGCGGGGTGGCCCGCCGGCTCGTGCGGGACCGGCTCGCCCACGCCCCCGCCGGCGAGCCCGTGTGGTCGATGTGCGACGCCGGCAACGCGGCGTCGCTCGCGCTGCACGCCTCGACGGGCTTCGTCGAGGTGCTGCGTGCCCCGCGGCTGCTCGGCGAGACCTTCGTCAGCGGCGAGGGCGTGCTGCTGCGCCTCGACCCTGCCTAGCCGGGGTCAGCGCGCCCCGGCGCTCACTCCCACTC
>NZ_JBQGCX010000863.1:0-2007 GCF_052038725.1 Actinosynnema sp. | reverse complement strand
GGTCGCCGACCGCAACGCCTGCGAGTACTGCCTGGCCGCGCACACCGCGCTCGGCCGCAAGGCCGGGGTGTCCTCCGAGGACATGCGCCAGGCCCAGGCCGGGCACTCGCACGACCCGCGCACCCAGGCGGCGCTGGAGTTCAGCGAGAAGCTGGTGCGCGAGCGCGCCCAGGTCACCGACGCGGACGTGGACGCGCTGCGGGCGGCGGGCTTCGACGACGAGGCGATCGTGGAGCTGATCGCGCACGTGGCGCTGAACCTGTTCACCAACTACATCAACGTCGCCCTCGGCGTGCCGGTGGACTTCCCGAAGGTCGCGCTGCGCAAGGCGGTGTGAGCGTGGCCGCGTGGACCGGACGGGTGGCCGCCCGCCCGGCCCGCGCGGATCCCACCACCGGGTGGGGGACGTCCTCGGTCGGGGGTCCCCACCCGGTCCCACCAGTATCATCGCGGCGGTCGGTGGTGCGGCGGCGAGGGGGTGGGTGTGGAGCGGAGCGGCCTGGACCGGCGGTTGGCGGACGCGGTCGAGCGGGTGGGCCACGGTCTGCGCGCGCTGTCCCAGCGCACCGCCCGCGAGCACGGGCTCACCCCGCTCCAGCAGCAGGTGGTGCTGGCGCTCACCGCGCAGCCCGAGGTCAGGCGGGAGGTGAGCGCGCTGGCGGCCGAGTTCGACGTCACCAAGGCGACCACGTCCGACGCGGTCAGCGCGCTGGAGCGCAAGGGCCTGATCACCCGCACGCCCGGCCAGGACGGGCGCAGGCGGCTGCTGGCGCTCACCGACGACGGCGCGGAGGTCGCGCGGGCCCTCGAACCGTGGGACGAGCCGCTGCTGCGCGTGCTCCGGGACGTGCCGGAGGCGGACCGGGCGACCACCCTGCACACGCTGCTGCGGGTGATCGCCGGGTTGCAGCGCAGCGGGGTGGTGAGCGTGGCGCGCACCTGCGTGAGCTGCCGCTTCTTCCGCCCGGACGTGCGACCCGACCCGGTCGCGCCGCACCACTGCGGGCTGCTGGACGCGCCGCTGCCGCTGGCCGAGCTGCGCGTGGACTGCCTGGAGCACGAGCCCGCCACGACGTGACCCTGGCGGTGACGTGACCCTGGTGGTCAGGACGCGGCGCGCTCGATCCCGGCGCCCGCGACCCCGGCGCCCGAGGGCTCGGGGCGCGGCGCCTGTCCCCGGCAGCGGGCCAGGAACCGGTGCTCGCTGGGCGAGCGCCCGCGCGAGCGCTGGAACGCCCGGCTGAACGCCTTGGCCGACCCGTACCCGACCGACGACGCCACCGACTCGACCGGCTCGTCCGTGTCCCGCAACCGGATCGCCGCCAGGTCCATCCGCAACCGGGTCAGGTAGGCCCCCGGCGACTCGCCGAGCGCGGCCGGGAACCGGCGGGACAGGGTCGCGCGCGAGACGTTGACCGCCGACGCCAGGTTCGCGGTCGTCCACGCCCGCGCCGGGTGCCGGTGCAGCCGGGTGAGCGCCTCCCTGACCAGCGGGTCCAGCAGCGCCCCCAGCCACGAACCCGCCCGCTCCGCCGGGTTGGCCGCCAGCCACGCGCGGGCGAACTGCACCAGCAGGAGGTCCACGATGCTGTTCACGGCCGCCGTCGTGCCGAACTGCGGCTCCGCCAGCTCGGCCGCGAGCAGCGCGGCGGTCGCGGCCAGCTGCGGGCGCTCCCCCGCCGTGATGAGCACCGGCGCGTCGTCGGGGAACAGCGACTCGCCCAGCTCGTACCGCAGGGTGATCATGCGGGTGTCGACCGGCCCGTCGCCGAGCCGCAGCGCCCGCCCGGTGGCCTGCGCCGCCTCGGCGGCCCGCTGGTCGCACGGCCTCGGCCTGGTGCCCGGTGCGCCGGAGGTGCCGTGCGCGAGGCCCTGCGGCACGAGCACCGCGTCCCCCGCGCCGACCCGCAGCGCGGGGCCGCCCGCCGAGAGCCACACCTCGCCCTCGGTCACCAGGTGCAGCGCGGCCCAGGGCAGCGGGTCGAGGCGGGTGCTCCAGGCGCCGCC
>NZ_JBQGCX010000862.1:0-2792 GCF_052038725.1 Actinosynnema sp. | reverse complement strand
ATGGCGCTCTCGACGCCCCACAGGCCCCAGGCGATCGCGGTGGCGGGCAGGCCGTTGGTCCTGCGGTGCTGGGCCAGGGCGTCCAGGTAGGCGTTGGCCGCGGCGTAGCTCGCCTGGCCGGGCGCGCCGAGCACGCCGGAGAGCGAGGAGAACACGACGAACGCGGACAGGTCACCGGTCAGCTCGTGCAGGTTCCAGGCGGCGTCGGCCTTGGGGCGCAGCACGGTGTCCAGGCGCTCGGGGGTGAGCGCGGTGACGACGCCGTCGTCGAGCACACCGGCGGCGTGCACGACGGCCGACACCTCGACGCCGGTCAGGGCCTCGGCGAGCGCGTCCCGGTCGGCGGCGTCGCACGCCTTGAGCGCCACGCGGGCGCCCGCCGACTCCAGCTCCGCGCCGAACTCGGCGGCGCCCTCGGCGGCCAGGCCCCGGCGGCTGAGCAGGACCAGGTCCCGCACGCCGCGCACGGCCACCAGGTGCCGGGAGATGACCTTGCCGAGCGCGCCGGTCGCGCCCGTGACCACGACCGCGCCGGAGCCGAAACCGGGGTCCTCGGCCTCCGCGGGCGGGGTGGCTCGGACGAACCGGGGGTAGTGGCCGACCCCGTCGCGGAAGACCACCTGCGGCTCGCCGGAGGCCAGCGCCAGCGGCAGGGCCCGCTCCAGGTCGGTCCAGTCGTCCAGGTCCACCAGCAGGAACAGGTCGGGGTTCTCGGCCTGCGCGGTGCGCACCAGGCCCCACACCGCCGCACCGGCCAGGTCGGGGGCGGCCTCGCCGCGCACCGACACCGCGCCCTCGGTCACCACGACCAGGTGCGAGGCGGCGAACCGGTTCTCCGACAGCCAGGTCTGGAGCACCGCGAGCACCCGGTGGACCTCGGCGCGCGCCGAGTCCGGGTCGGCGCAGCCCGCGATGGGCAGCACCACGACGCCCGGCACCTCGGCGCCCACCTCGCCCCACGCGGTCCAGGTGACCGGGTCGGCGCCGCCCTGGTCGAGGGCGGTCCAGCCGACCTCCAGCAGCGAGCCCCGGCCGGTGGTGGCCCGCGCGCCCGCGTGGGCCTGGCGCAGCGCCAGCGCGTCGACGGTGAGCACGGGCGCGCCGGTCGGGTCGGCGACGGCGAGCGCGACGGCGTTGCCGGTGGGCGTGACGCGCACCCGCACCGACGAGGCGCCGGTGGCGTGCACGGCGACCCCGTTCCAGGCGAACGGGAGCGTGGCGGCCTGGTCCTCGCCTCGGGTGAGCGCGATGGCGTGCAGGGCGGCGTCGAGCAGGGCCGGGTGCACCTCGTAGCCGGAGGCGTCGACCTCCTCGGGCAGGGCGACCTCGGCGAACACCTCGTCACCGCGCCGCCAGGCCGCGCGCAGGCCCTGGAACGCCGGGCCGTAGCCGTAGCCGCGGGCGGCCAGCTCCGCGTAGTGCCCGGTGAGGTCCAGCTCGGTGGCGTCCGGGGGCGCCCACCGGCCGGGCTCGCCGGTCAGGTCGGCGTCGGTCGTGGCGACCGCGGGGTCCGGGACGAGCGAGCCGGTGGCGTGCCTGGTCCACTGCGCGCCCTCGGCGTCGGGTCGGGAGTGCGCGGTGACCGTGCGGCGGCCGGACTCGTCCGGGCCGCCCACGGCGACCTGGAGCACGACGCCGCCGCGCTCCGGGAGCACGAGCGGGGACTGGAGGGTCAGCTCCTCGACCCGGCCGCAGCCGACCTGGTCGCCCGCCTGGACGGCCAGCTCCACGAACGCCGTGCCGGGCAGCAGGACCTCGCCCGAGACGGTGTGGTCGGCCAGCCACGCGTGGGTGCGCGGCGAGATCCGGCCGGTGAGCAGGACGCCGTCGCCCTCGGCGGTGGTGAGCACGTCCCCGGCCAGCGGGTGGCCGCTGCCCGAGCCCGTGCCGCCGACGGCGGCGTCGAGCCAGTAGCGGCGGCGCTGGAACGGGTAGGTGGGCAGGTCGACCGGTCGGGCGCCGGAACCGGCGAACAGCGCGGCCCAGTCCGGGGTCGTGCCCCGGACGAACAGCGCGCCCACGGCGGCGGCCAGCGCGGTGGTCTCCGGGTGCTCGGCGCGCTGGGTGGCGGTCAGCAGCGCGGCGCCCTCGTCGAGCAGGCAGTCGCGGCCGAGCGCGGTGAGCACCGCGTCCGGGCCGACCTCCAGGAACGTGGTGGCGCCCCTGGCCTCCAGCTCGCGCACGGCGTCGTGGAAGCGCACCGCGCCGCGCACGTGCCGCACCCAGTACTCCGGGTCGGTCAGCTCGCCGGGTTCGGCGAGGCGGCCGGTGAGGGTGGAGACCACGGGGGTGGTCGGCTCGGCGTAGGCGATGCTCGTGGCGACCTCGCGGAACGCGTCGAGCACCTCGTCGGTGTGCGGGGAGTGGAAGGCGTGGGACACGGCGAGGGCGCGGGTCTTGAGGCCCTCGGCCTTCCAGGTCGCCACCAGTTCGGCCAGCGCGTCGGCGTCGCCGGAGACGACGGTCGAGGCGGGGCCGTTCACGGCGGCCACGTCGACCCGGCCCTCCAGGCCCACGAGGTCGGCGCGGACGCGCTCCTCGGTGGCCAGGACCGAGACCATGCCGCCGTCGGGGCGCATGGACTGCATGAGCCTGCCGCGCGCGGCGACCAGCCTGGCCGCGTCGGCCAGGGAGAACACCCCGGCGACGTGGGCGGCGGCCAGCGCGCCGATCGCGTGGCCCGCGAGGAGGGCCGCGCGCACGCCCCAGGACCGGAGCAGGCGGGGCAGGGCGACCTCGAAGGCGAACAGGGCGGGCTGGCTGTAGCGGGTCTGCTGCACCAGGTCCGGGTC
>NZ_JBQGCX010000861.1:0-2114 GCF_052038725.1 Actinosynnema sp. | reverse complement strand
TGCCGGCGCTTGCTCCTCCCCATGATTTAAGCGTGGGACCCGAGCCTGCGTAGTACCTTACGCGGCCCTGACTGAGCAACGTTCGGCCGAATTGGGCCAGCTGAGCACACCAGGGGCCTTTCGCCTCCATCGCGCTCAACTCGCTTTGGAATGCAGACAGCGTGCTACCTGTCGGTGCGGTACCGTTGCAGTAGGGAGCGTGCCAATCTGCGGTCCAGCTACTGCTATTTGCGCAGTTTGGAAGGGAATCCTGATCGATGAAGTCATCCCATGTTGATGGCGTTTCCGAGTCGCCTTCGGAGTCGCCACCAGGATATCCTCCCCCCCATCCCCCTCCACCACCGCTTCCATCTCCGGGCTCCGGACAGGTGCTTGTCGGGGCGACGAAGTCTGGGTCCGTGGGCTGGTTGGGGACGCTGGTCATGCAAGTGCTGCCCCCATCTTCGCCCTGGCACCAGTTAAGGTCCAACCAGGGATTACATTCCGGCTTTCCGACTACCACAACCGGATCCAGAATGTAGTTGCTGCTGGGGCCCCTGCCCGTTGTACTGATCCTGGCCTCTCCCGGTGCAGTCGGGGTGTCAGTGCACGCAGCTGTCGCTACCGCCGCGAGAAACAGGGCAATCATGATACGTGGGTGCCACATTGATGTGCTCTCAGCAAGGTCGTATGGGTGAACCCACCCAATCCGGGATGGCTGCGGATGACGCGTTATTGCGAATGCCGGTACTTACTCTTCCTCGAATGAAAGCTTCGATTCAGTTAACGCAAATGCGCCAAGTGAGTGGTAGTATAGGTGCATTTTGCTTACAGGACAACTTTCACTTTCTCAAGGTGTGTTCACTCAGTTCGCGATCTCCAGCCGGGCGATCTGGCCGTCCACGTCGGCGATGCGGACGAAGAAGCCCTCGCGGATCGGGCCGTGGCTCTCGTGGAAGCCGGGCTCCAGGTTGCTCGACTTGTACTCGTACGTGTAGCGCCGGCCGTCGCTCACGACGGTGAAGCGCTCCTCCTGGTGCCCGCCGCGGTCGCCGCGCTGGAACGCCTGCACGTGCCCCTCCACCACCGTAAAGTCGCCGCTCTCCAGCGCGTCGCGCAGCCGCTTCTTTCCGGAATATTCCATCCAGTACATCGAGCCGCCCAGCAGCAGCGCGAACATGGCGAACGTGAGCCCCACGTTCCGCAGCCGGCTGGCGCTCGCCGGCGCCGCGTCCGCGTCACGGCCGGCCAGCGCGCCGCGCGACCACAGCCACGCGTCGGCGCGGCCCACCATCCACAGTCCCAGCCCCTCGGCGACGAGGACCTGCACGAGGAGCTCGGTGGAGACGTCGGACACCTCGCGCACGTCGTAGATGACGCGGTAGACCGGCACGGCTGGAAGCTCCCGTCGAAAGTGACCTGCCTGGCCGACACGGCGCGCGCGGCCGGATCCACCCGCATTTGGCAACATCGTAAGCGCATCGCGTCCGAGATGACAATGCTGGTCTGATCGTCAGCTCGTCGGCATGGCGTCGCGGAGCGCGCCGATCCGCGATGGCACGAGAAAGCCCGCGCGGTACGGACCCCGCGCGGGCTTTCCATCGACGTCGCCTGCCGTGCTCAGCAGAGGTTGGTCGAACAGGTGTTGCGCGTGTTGCAGCCGGGGATACAGCCGGGCAGCGCCGTGATGGCGAGAAGCCCCTGCCCGTGCGCCTGGACAGTGCCCATCTGCGGCTCCGGCTCGTTGGTCGAGAACGAGCTCACCTGCAGGTCGTCCAGTCTGAGGCTGATCTTGTTCATGGTGCTCTCCTCGGGACACGGTGCGTGGGCCGTCCGCCGCGGGCTGGACGGCAGGGATTCGACAGTGCTGGGAATATATGTCCGTAAATGAAAGTGAGCAATGCCTGCTGGAGATCGATCGGCGTCCGGCCACGGGTCGAGGCAGAAACATGCCCCGAATGAGCCGCGGTGCCGTGGCCGGGCTGCATCACGATGCATGGCATGCAATTGGCCTCCGACGCCTCCGTGCACTGTCCGCCGACACAACTGAATCTGATACGCGTGATGCGAAGCTGGATCCTGATGGGAGCCCTGTCCGTGCTGGCGGCGGCGGGGTGCGCGGACGAGCACCGCGG
>NZ_JBQGCX010000860.1:0-4068 GCF_052038725.1 Actinosynnema sp. | reverse complement strand
CCCCGCCGCGCCCCCCCCCCGGGGGGTCGCGGCGGCGCCGGGCCCCCGGCCGCCGGCGCCGCCGCCGGCGCGGGTGCCCCGGGCGGGCCTCGGCCGGTCGGGCGCGGCCGAGCCCGAGACCAGGAACATCCGCACGGTCGTGCCGTCCGGGGAGGTGAACTCGACCTGCCGGGTGGTCACGTCCGGCAGCCGCACCGATCCGGGGTTGGGGGTGTCCAGGACGGTCTCGCCGGTGGAGATCGAGAAGCGGTGCACGGACACCGGCGTGGCGAAGTCGGTCCAGCCGAACCACAGCCGGTCGTCGTCCGGGTCGGTGAGCGCGTCGGTGGTGGACCAGCCGTGCACCGAGCCCGTGCCCGGCGTCGGGATCTCGCGCACGTGCGCCCCGGACGCGTCGTGCAGGTGCAGCTCGGACACCGCGTGCCGGGTGCGCAGCAGCACCAGCGAGCCCGCCAGCAGGCCCGCGCCCTCCAGCACCGAGTCCTGCTGCTCGGGCACCAGCTCGGTCCAGTCCTCGGGCGCGCCGGGGTCGGCCGGGTCGGTGACGCACAGCCGGAACCTCGGGGCGCCCAGGCTCGTGGTCAGGTACAGCCTGCCGTCGCGGGCCACCGACGCGCCGGTCCGCGCGCCCGCGTCGGCGGTGATCACCGGGCGCAGGCCGCCGCCGGACGGCGCGCCGGACGCGGCGCCGTCACCCCCGGCCAGGTCCGCGATCCACACCGAGTTGTGCTGCACCGTGCCCGCCGCGCCGCTGACCACCAGCCAGCGGCCGTCCGCCGACACCGACAGGCCGTAGTAGTAGGTGTGGTCCAGCTCGTCGCCGTGCACGTTCGCGTCGGTCGACGGGTCGGCGCCCACCCGGTGCCGCCACACCCTGCGGTGGAACAGCCGCTCGTCCTCCGGCACCAGCTCGGGGGCGAGCTGCCGCACGTAGAAGAACTCCTCGCCGCCGGGCAGCCAGCCCACGGGGGAGTAGCGGCAGCGGTCGATCGGGCCCTCGACCAGCTCGCCGGTGTCCACGTCCAGCACGTGCAGCAGCGAGTGCTCGTCGCCGCCCACCGACACCTGGTAGGCCAGCCGGGTCCCCTCGCGGGAGGGCGACCAGCTGTCCAGGGTCGTCGCGCCGGTCGGGTCCAGCGCCACCGGGTCGAGCAGCACCCGCTCGGAGCCGTCCGGCTCGCGCACGCGCAGCACGGCGTGGTCCTGGTCGGGGTCGCGGCGGGTGAAGAACGCGCGGCCCGCCCGCCACGTCGGCGCGCCGACCGACCCGGTGCGGCTCAGCTCGGTCAGCCGCGCGGCCAGCGCCTCGCGGCCGGGCAGCGCGCCCAGCCAGGACGCCGTCAGCCCGTCCTGCGCGGCGGACCAGCGCTCGGTCTCGGGGTCGGTCGGGTCCTCCAGCCAGCGGTACGGGTCGGCGACCCGGTGCCCGTGCAGGTCCTCGACGAGGTCCAGCCGGGTGGCCGGTGGGTACGCGGTCGTCGCGGGCAGCGTCGCGGCACTGTGCTCGGTCACCCCGCCGAGCGTAGCCCCGCCGTTGAAAACGATCGCCGTTAGGCGGCGGCGCGTCGGCGATTCGGCCTTGGGTGGACGACAGGTCGCATATCACAGGTGATTTTTGGGGGTGAAGTGTGGTCTGCTAGGCGCAGAACCGGTGGAGGTGGTCGCGTGCCAGACCGACAACCCACCCCGATCGGCGCCCTGGTGAACGCCGGGATCGCGCCGCCGGCCCCGTCCGGCCAAAAACAGCCAGGTGTGCACGCTGTGGTCGACGGGGAGGGGACGGGTTCGGCGGTCAAGCCGATCTTGTTCCCCTGGGGTAGACGCAAGGTGCTGCTGCTCAACACGACCTTCGAGCCCCTGACCGCGCTGCCGCTGCGCCGCGCCGTCGTGCTCGTGGTCTGCGGCAAGGCCGAGGTGGTGCACGGGGACCCGGACGGGACCGTGCTGCACTCCTCGACGGCCGAGGTGCTCGTGCCCTCGGTGATCAGGCTGAGCAACCACGTCCGGGTGCCCTACCGCGGGCGCGTGCCGCTGACCAGGGCGGGGCTGATGCACCGCGACCGGTACCGGTGCGCCTACTGCGGCGGTCGGGCCGAGACGATCGACCACGTCGTGCCGAGGAGCCGGGGCGGCCCCCACACGTGGACCAACTGCGTGGCGTGCTGCGCCAAGTGCAACCACCGCAAGGCCGACAAGCTGCTGTCGGAGCTGGGGTGGCGGTTGCGCGTGGTGCCCGCCGCGCCGAGGGGGCCGCACTGGCGGCTGCTGGCCGGGGTGACCGACGCCGATCCCCAGTGGCTCCCCTACCTGGGGGAGCCCGCGGCCTAGGGCCTGCCGGGGACCCCCGTCACGCGGCGAGCGCGGTGATGCGCACGCTGTCGTCCTGCCGCGCCGTGGTGCGGGCGCTGTCGTCCTCGCGCGCGGTGATCCGGACGCTGTCGTCGTGCGCGGTGATGCGCACGGAGTCGTCGGCGGTGATGCGGACCGAGTCGTCGGCCGCCGTGATGCGCACGCTCTCGTCGTGCCGTGCCGTGATGCGCACGGAGTCGTCCGCCGCCGTGATGCGGACCGAGTCGTCCTGCCCGGCGGTGATGCGGACGCTGCCGTCCTGCCGCGCGGTGATCCGCACGCTGTCGTCACGCCCCGTGATCCGCACGCTCCCGCTCGCCGTGATCCGCACGCTCTCGTCCGCACTGGTGCGGAGACCGCCCCGAGCACCCCCGAGGCCCCTGGTGGCGACCGCGGCGCGTGCGCTGTCCAGGCAGGTGATCCGGACGGAGTCGGCGGCCGTGATGCGGACGGAGTCGTCGACCGCGTCGCGGGCGGGTTCGGCGGACTCCGCCACCCGCCGAGTGGCGGTAACGGATTGCGTCCAGTGGGTGTCCGGCAAAAGGGTGATAACTGCAGCCTGGGCGGACTCCGAGGTGTACATGCCGTGCCTTCCCTGGCTCAACGTGTGGGATTTGCCAACCTGGCGCAGAACCGCAAGGTCCGTACAGGTGAAAAGTTAGAAGGCTTGGCCGGGAAGGACAAGACGCCAAACCGGCACCCGTCCGCACCCGTCCGGCGGCAGGCCGTCCGGCCGTGCGGACTGCTGCTCCCGGCCGGGCGCGCTGCGCCGAACGGCTGACGGGGCTCGCGGGGGGCGGTGCGCGCGTTCACACTCGCGCCACCCCCGGTGGCGCCCGCTGACCAGCGAAGGGGCGCTCGCCCCCGATCGGACGGCGCGCGGCTGATCGGTTACGGTAGCGGCCGTGACCATCGTGGAGACCGTTCTCGTCTTCGCGCTGATCCCGCTGGCCATCTTCGGCGTGATCGCGCTACTGACGCTGAGGCGGAAGACGACCCGCGTCCAGCGCTACCGGCCGGGCCAGGAGTGGACCCACCCGCCGGTCTGGTGGAGCGCGAACGCGGGGCAGCGGGCGACCAGCGCCGGGACCGCTCCGGCGGCAGGCGGCACGGCAAGGGGAGGCGCTCGTGGGAGCTGGTGAGGTGGCCCGCCCCGTCGTCGACCCGGCGGACCTGAAGCCCGGTGAGGCGATCACCGGCAGCGGCCGGATCTCCGCCGCGCGGATGCACGAGTCCGAGGGCCCGAGCCTGCCGTTCACGCCGGTGCAGCTCGCCGCCATGGACGACGCCCTGACCCTGGCCAGCCGCACCACCGGCCTGGACTTCAGCGTCTACCTCGGCGAGCTGGGCGGCAAGGAGAGCCGGGTGAAGGCCGAGCAGCTGCACGCCGCGACCCCGAGGCCCGCGCACGCTGTGCTGGTCGCGGTGTCGCCAGGCGAGCGCGTGGTCGAGGTCGTCACCGGCGAGGAGGCGCACCGCAGGCTCGCCGACCGGGGCGCGAAGCTCGCGGTCATGAGCATGATCGCCTCCTTCAAGGAGGGCGACCTGTCCGGCGGCATCGTCGGCGGCCTGCGGATGCTGGCCGACCAGGCCGGCCGGCCGCGCCCGTAGCGGGACCCCGAAGACCCGAGAGCCCCGGTGGACACCGTCCACCGGGGCTCTCGCGCGACCACACCCGGTCCGCGGAGCGGAGCGGTGTCTGCGCACGGGGCGCGTTCC
>NZ_JBQGCX010000859.1:0-2729 GCF_052038725.1 Actinosynnema sp. | reverse complement strand
GGGGTTGTCGAGCTTGGCGGCGACCAGACCGCCGAGGTACTGGGCGAGCGCGCCGGAGGCCTCGGCGCGCTGCGCGGGCGTGGAGGTGCGGTTGATGATGCGCTTGCTGTTGTCCTGGAAGAAGTCGTGGTCGCTGTAGGGGACGTCGAGCAGCTCGCAGATCACCAGCGACGGGACCGGGAGCGCGAACGCCTCCACCAGGTCGACCGGCTTGGGTCCCGCGAGGAGCTGGGCGACGGCGTCGTCCACGACGCGCTGCACCATGGGGCGCATGGCGGCGACGTTCTTGATGGTGAACGCCGAGCCGACCATGCGGCGCTGGCGGGCGTGCTCGGGGTCGTCCATGCCGATGAAGCTGAGCGAACCGGCGCGGCCGGGGGCCTGGCGCGGGTAGCGCTCGTGGGTCATGTCGGCGCTGACCCTGGGGTCGGACAGCACGGCGCGCTGCTCGGCGTGCCGGGTGACCAGCCACGGCGTGCTGCCGTCCCACAGCCGCACGCGGGTGATGGCGGCCTGCTCCCGCAGCTCGTTCAGCTCGCGCGGCGGGTCGAACGGGCAGCCCTCGGAGCGGGGCATCGGGTAGTCCGGGAGCTCGGCGGCCTCTGCGGGGACCTGCGTGCTGGTCATGCTCGTCCTTCCGGGGTGGTGCGGAGGTCGGCGCTCGGGGCGGTTCTGTCGGGGGTGGGCGCTACCGTGGTCAGCGCGGTCGTCAACGCGGGAGCCACTGCTCCCGCCGCTGCGCCCTGCGCGAGAGCGGGCGGGGTCTGCGCGACGGGCAGGGTCGGTCCGGCGGGCGCGACGGCGGGCACCCGCGCAGCCGCGAGCCCCTCCGGCGTGAGCAGCCGCTGGCGGGTCTGCCTGGCCTGCTTGGGCATGTTCCAGCCGATGACGCCGGTCACCAGTCCGCCGCTGCGGTAGACGGCGGTGAACCGGCGCGCGGCGGGGTCGCCGTCCTCGACGGTCACCTCGGCGTCGACGGGCAGCACGCCGTGCACGTGGATCTTCGCGTCGAACTGGTCGGTCCAGAAGTACGGCACGGGCGCGTACTCGACCGGGTCGCCGAGGAGGTTGTCGGCGACGGCGGAGGCCTGCTCGGTGGCGTTGGTGCGGTTCTCCAGCCGCACCAGGCGACCGAGTCCGGGGTGCTGCCAGCGGGCCACGTCGCCGACCGCGTAGACGCCGTCGGCGGCCCGGCAGCGCGCGTCGCACACCACGCCGTTGTCGAGCGCGAGACCGCTGCCCTCCAGCCACTCGGTGCAGGGCACGGCCCCGAGCGCGACCACGACCACGTCGGCGGGGAGCACCTCGCCGCCGTCGAGCCGCACGCCGGTGACCCGACCGCCCTCGGACTCCAGCCCGAGGACGGCGGAGCCCAGGCGCAGCCGCACGCCGCGCTCGGCGTGCAGCTCGCGGAGCAGCCCGGACACGAGCGGTCCGAGCTGGGCGGCGAGCGGGGCGTCCTGAGGTCCGGCGAGGACGACGTCCAGGCCGAGCCCGCGCGCGGTGGCGGCGGCCTCCGCGCCGAGCACCCCGTCGCCGACCACGACGACGCGGCGGCCGGGCAGCAGGTCGGCCCGCAGCGCGAGCGAGTCCTCCAGGGTGCGCAGCACGTGCACCCCGGCCAGACCGTCCTGCCCAGGCAGGGCGCGCGGTCGCACGCCCGTCGCGACGACGACGGCGTCGGCGGTGTGCTCGGCCCCCGAGGCGGTGCGGACGGTGCGGGGGGCGACGTCGAGCGCGACGGCCGGGTCGCCGAGGTGGAACTCGGCGTTCAGGGCGGCGAGCACCTCGGCGGTGCGCAGGCGCGACCGCTCGGGCTCCCACGCGCCCGCGAGCACCTGCTTGGACAGCGGCGGCCGGTCGTAGGGCGGGTGCTCCTCGGCCCCGAGCAGGGTGAGGCGGCCGGTGAAGCCCTTGCGGCGCAGCGCTTCCGCCGTGGACAGGCCTGCGGCGGCGGCTCCGACGACCAGCACGTGGCCGGGGTGGCCCTCGCCCTCCCCGGCCGGGCCCCCGCTCGGTTCCGGCGCGCCGGTCGTCCCCGCGTTCCCGGTGAGGCTCACTGCGCCTCCGCCAGCGCGATGGCGGCGGCCGGGCAGACGCTCGCGGCCTCGTGGACGGCCTGGTGCAGCTCGGCGCCGGGCTCCGGGTCCAGCAGCACCACCACGCCGTCCTCGTCGCGCTGGTCGAACACCTCCGGCGCGGCCAGCACGCAGGAACCCGCGCCGCAGCACTTGCCTTCGTCGACGGTGATCTTCATCGGGCACTCCAATCGGGGGAGGGTTGGCGGTCGTGGCGCGGGCCGGTCGGGGTGACCGGCGCGAGCCACAGGCCGACGATCGCGTCGACCAGCCCGGTCGCGGTGGCGTCCCAGCTGGTCCTGGTGGTCGGCTCACCCCGCGCCAGCGCGGCCTCGCGCTCGGCGCAGGTGTGGGACAGCAGGGTGCGGGCCATGCCGCCGCGCTCCAGGTGCACGGGCAGCGGCAGCGCGGGCAGGCAGCGGTTCAGGCCCTCGACGACCTGGCGCACCGTCCCGCCGCTGAGCGCGTCGTCGACCACGGCCTGGCGCAGGACCGGGTCGGTGAGCACCTGGGCGCTGAACCGGGCGTACCAGCTCGGGCTGCCCAGCGCTTCGAGGTGCTCGGTGTACGGGCGGATCAGGCAGTCCACCCAGTGCCGCACGTCCAGGCTGTCCCCGGCGGCGGCGAGCATCGCGGCGCGGGCCCGCTCGA
>NZ_JBQGCX010000858.1:0-2600 GCF_052038725.1 Actinosynnema sp. | reverse complement strand
CGCTGCGCCGCACCGGCCCGGTCCCCGAGCCCCCCGCCGTGGACGAGGCGGCCGGGCGCTGCGCCGACCAGGCCTGGCTGACCGGCCAGCTCACCGACCCGGCGCGCTGGCGGCCGGTCGTGGCCACCGCGCCCGGCGCCGGGGAGCACGTGCTGGTGCTGGGGGACGGCTCCGGCTCGTTCCTGGCCTGCCCCGCCCGCGACTGGCAGCCGCGGCCTCACGCCGTGGCGAAGCCGTTGGGCGGACAGGACTTCGAGGTGCTCAGCTCGGACGCCAGCGCGGGCTCGTCGACCCGCTACCTGGCGGGCGTCGTGGGAGAGCGGGTGACCGCCGTGGAGCTGACGGACGCCCAGGGCCGCCCGGCGGCGGAGGTCGTGCTGGAGAACGGCTGGTTCGCCGCGAGGTTCACCGACCAGCCCGACGCGGCGGCGTGGTCCGACTACCGGGTGCGCGTGCTCGCCGGGGAGGAGGTGCTGCGCGATGGGCCCGCGACGACGAACTGACCGGAACCGCCTGGCGGAGCTGTTCGACCGGCACGCCGAGGACGTCTGGAACCACGCCTACCGCCTCACCGGCTCGTGGGAGCTGGCCGAGGACCTGACCGCGCAGGCGTTCCAGGCCGCGGGCCGCAGGACCGCCGAGGCCGCCCTCCGGGGCGACCGCGCGCTCCCCTGGCTGCTCGCCCTGACCACCCGCCTCCCCCGCCCGGCGGCGGAGGACGGCGCCCCCGCGGCGCCTGCCGCGCTCGCCGACCTGCCGCGAGCCGACCGCGAGGCCGCCGAGCTCTGCCTGCTCGGCGAACTGCACCCGGCCAGGGCCGCCGAGGCCCTCGGCACGACCGAGAACGACGTCCGGTCCGCTGTGGACCGCGCCCGCGCGCGGCTGGGGCAGGCGGAGGAGGAGAGATGAGCGACCACCAGCTGCCCCCGCGCAGGCCCATGCCGCCCGAGGTGCTCGAACGACTGCGCCGCCGGGTCCTGCCGAGGACCCGCCACCGCGTCCCGGCAGCCGCCGCGGCCGTCGCCGCGCTCGTCCTGGGCAGCGCCGCGCTCGTCCAGGTCACCCGCGACGAGGGCGCGGCCGAACCACCCCCTCGGGTGGACACCACCTCGTCCACGGCGACCACCCCGACGACGCCCACGGGCTCACCGCGCTCGCCGGTCTCCACCCCGACCGCCTACGAGCTGGACGCCTGCGGCCTCACCTCGGCCGAGTACGTGGTCGCCCTGCCGCCGTCGCGGCTGGTCGTGGCGGCGGACTCGTTCTGCGAGCTGGCCCCGACCGGCGTGCACCGCTCGACCCCGACCGACCGGCCGGTGCGGGTGGAGAGCGGCCTGCGGCTGCGCTGGGTGTCCGAGACTGGCGTGCTGGTCGGCGAGCTGCCCGACGGCGCCCGCGAGGTCACCTCGGCCACCAACCTGGCCCTGCTCGCGGTGGGCGAGCCGAACGAGCTGGGAGCCGTGTCGCACGACGGGTCGTTCTTCGTCCAGCTGGAGCACTGGACGCAGGTCGCGCTGTCCTTCGACGGCGGCCCCGCGACGGTCACCCTGGTCCCGCCGGAGCTGTTCGCGCGCCCGACGCGCACCGAGGTGTTCACGTCGCAGAGGCGCGCCGAGGCCGACCAGGTCGTGGCGCGCTGCGTCTACCGGGCGTGGCTGGACGGCGCGGCCGACAGCCCCGATCCGGCGCGGTGGCAACCGCTCGTGGCCACCACCGCGCAGGACGGCGACCACGTGGTGGTCCTGCGCGGCGGGTCGGGCGCGGTCCTGGAGTGCCCGACCTGGGGCTGGGAGACCGGGTCGCGCCTGCGCCCCGAGGGCGGGCAGGCGGGCCGGGCCGCGTTCGCGCTGTCGGGCGGGCACGCCGCGCCGGGGTCGACCACCTGGTTCCTGACCGGTGTGGTGGACGAGCGGGCGACGGCCGTGGAGCTGACCGACGCGCGGGGCCGCCCGGCGGCGGAGGTCGTGCTGGCGCGGGGCTGGTTCGCGGCGAGGTTCACCGACCAGCTCGCCGGGGAGCGGCCGGACTTCACCGGTCACCGGGTGCGGGTGCTCGCGGGCGGGGAGGTGCTCCACGAGGGGCCTGCGGCGGCGGGCTGACCGGGTGGTGGCGGGGCTGCTCGTCCGGCGCGCCGAGGGCGGGTGGCCCGCGCCTCCCGCGAGGCCGCCGAGCCGTGCCTGCCCGGTGGGCTCCCCCCGGTGCGGGCGGAGAACGCGGTGGGAACCACCGGGAACGGCGTCAGGTCCGACATCGGCCGCGCGCGGCTGGGACGAGCGGAGGAGGAGTGGTGACCGACCGGCTGCCCGCGCGCGAGGCCATGCCGCCCGAGGTGCGCGACCGGCTCCGCCACCGGGTGCTGGACGGGGCGCGTGGTGGCGGGACGCGGCGCATCGCACCGCTGGTCGCCGCCGCCGTGGTCGCGCCGGTCGCGGGCGTGGTGGTGATCGGCCGGTTCGCGCTGGACGACGGCCCGGCCACGCCGACGCCCGCCACGGGCCCGGTGCGCGACGACGGGCGCCCTCCGCCCGCGGAGGTGCGGTTCGAGGAGCCGTCCGACCGCGACTTGACCGAGCGCGGGATCGCGGACGCCGAGCTCACCG
>NZ_JBQGCX010000857.1:0-2080 GCF_052038725.1 Actinosynnema sp. | reverse complement strand
CGGTGCACAGCGACCGGACGTTCAAGGAGCTCGGCTTCGACTCGCTCACCGCGCTGGAGCTGCGCAACCGGCTCAACACGGCGACCGGCCTGCGACTGCCCGCCACCCTGGTCTTCGACCACCCCAGCCCGGCCGCGCTGGCCGAGCACCTGCGCGGGCGGGCCGACGACGGCGCCGGCGAGCGGTCGTCGCGAGCGCGGCCCTCGGTCACCGACGCCGACGACCCGATCGCCGTCGTCGCCATGAGCTGCCGCTACCCCGGCGGAGTCACCACCCCCGAGGGCCTCTGGGACCTCGTCGCGGACGGCCGGGACGCCATCACGCCCTTCCCCTCGGACCGGGGGTGGGACCTGGAGTCGTTGCACCACCCCGATCCCGACCACCGGGGCACCTCTTACGTGTGGGAGGGCGGTTTCCTGCACGACGCGGCGGAGTTCGACGCGGAGTTCTTCGGCATCTCGCCGCGCGAGGCGCTGGCGATGGACCCCCAGCAACGACTCCTGCTCGAGATCGCCTGGGAGCTGCTCGAACGCGCGGGCATCGACCCCAGGTCGGCGCGCGGCACCCGCACCGGCGTGTTCACCGGCCTGATGCACCACGACTACGCCGCACGGCTCCACGCCGTCCCCGAGGACCTGGAGGGCTTCCTGGGCAGCGGCAACGCGGGCAGCGTCGCCTCGGGGAGGATCGCCTACGCGCTCGGCCTCGAAGGCCCCGCGCTCACCGTCGACACGGCCTGCTCGTCGTCGCTGGTGGCGCTGCACCTGGCCGCCCAGGCGGTGCGGCGGGGCGAGTGCGCCTCCGCCATCGCCGCCGGCGTCACCGTCATGGCCACCCCCGGCGCGTTCGTCGACTTCAGCCGCCAGCGCGGCCTGGCCCCGGACGGCCGCTGCAAGTCCTTCGCCGACGCCGCCGACGGCACCGCCTGGGGCGAGGGCGCGGGCGCCGTCCTGGTCGAGCGGCTCTCCGACGCCAGGAGGCTCGGCCACCCCGTGCTCGCCGTCCTGCGCGGGTCGGCGGTCAACTCGGACGGGGCCTCCAACGGTCTCACCGCGCCCAACGGTCCCGCGCAGCAGCGCGTCATCCGCCAGGCGCTGGCCACCGCGGGTCTGGAGCCCCGCGACGTGGACGCGGTCGAGGCCCACGGCACCGGCACCGCGCTCGGCGACCCGATCGAGGCGCAGGCGATCCTCGCCACCTACGGCCGCGACCGCGACCGGCCGCTGTGGCTGGGCTCGGTCAAGTCCAACCTCGGCCACACCCAGGCCGCCGCGGGCATCGCGGGCGTCATCAAGGTCGTGCAGGCCATGCGGCACGGGCTGCTCCCCGCGACCCTGCACGTGGACGAGCCGTCCTCGCACGTCGACTGGACCGCGGGCCAGGTGGCCCTGCTCACCGAGGCGCGCCCGTGGCCGCGCGGTGAACGGCCGCGCCGCGCCGCCGTCTCCTCGTTCGGGATCAGCGGCACCAACGCGCACGTCGTCCTGGAGGAACCGGCGGAGGACCACGACCCCTGCCCGGAGCGGGAGCCCGGAGCGGGCGGGCCCGCACCGGTCCTGCTGTCGGCGAGGACCGAGCGGGCGCTGCGGGAGCAGGCCGCGCGCCACCTGCGCGTCGCCGACCGGGACCCGGCCGACCTCGCCCTGTCCTCGGCGACGACCCGCGCCACCTTCCCGCACCGGGCCGTGATCGTCGCCACCGACCGGGCCGAGCTGGCGCGCGGGCTGGAGGCGGTGGCCGCAGGCGTGCCCGCTGCCCACGTGCGCACCGGCTCACCGCAGCCGGGCGGCCTGGGTTTCCTGTTCTCGGGTCAGGGTTCGCAGCGGGTGGGGATGGGTCGGGGGTTGGCGGCCCGGTTCCCGGTGTTCGCCGAGGCCTTCGACGAGGTCTGCGCCCGCTTCGGCCCGCTGCGCGACCTCGTGTGGGGCGACCCAGGCCCGCTCGACCGGACCGAGCACGCCCAGCCCGCCCTGTTCGCGTTCGAGGTGGCGCTGTTCCGGTTGCTGGAGTCCTTCGGGGTGCGTCCGGACGTGTTGCTCGGGCACTCGATCGGTGAGTTGGCGGCGGCGCACGTGGCGGG
>NZ_JBQGCX010000856.1:0-2512 GCF_052038725.1 Actinosynnema sp. | reverse complement strand
GTTCGACTCCAGGAACGCGATCTTGGCGGCGCCGGTCTCGGCGGTCTGCGAGCGGCGGGTGAGGTCGCCGATGACGAGCACGTCGGGGTCGCGCTCGGCGACGGCCTCCCAGTTGATCTGGGGCCACTCCTCGCGGGTGTCCTGGAACGAGTTGCTCGCGCCGAGCGCCGTGACGACCACGCCGGGCGCGCCGCAGCAGCCGCCCAGGTACGGGGCCTCGGAGTTGGCGAACCAGAACGCCAGGTCGACGCCCTCGGCCTCGAGGCCGTCGGTGGCGGCGCCCATGCGCTGCTGGAGCGAGGCGACCAGGTCGTCGCCGCGCTGGGCGACGCCGAAGACCTTCGCCAGGTCGCGGATCTCGCCGTAGACGTCGTCCATGGTCAGCGGGGTGGTGCGGACGCCGTCGCCGTCGCCGCTGTTGTCCTTGGCGCCGCAGTCGGTGGGCGAGAGGTAGGTGGGGACGCCGAGCTGCTCGAACTGGTCGCGGGTGGCGACGCCGCCGGTGCCGAGGACGGACTCGAAGGAGGCGGCGACGAAGTCGGGCTCGGCCTCCAGGACGCGCTCGAACGAGGGCGCGTTGTCGGCCAGGCGCGGGACCTTCTCGTTGGCGGCGGCGTGCTCGGGCAGGACCGGGTCGGTCCAGGTGGCGGTGCCGACCATGCGGTCTTCGAGGCCGAGGGCGTACATGATCTCGGCGCTGCCCTGGTTGAGCGCGACGGCGCGCTGCGGGGGCGCGGCGACGGTGACCTTCCGGCCGCAGTTGTCCAGGGTGACGGCGGCGGTGTCGGCGGCGGCGGGGGCGTCCTGCGCGGGGGCGGAGGAGCAGGCGGTCGCGGCGGCGAGCGCGACGAGCAGGGCGGTCGCGCGCGGGGTTGTCGAGCGCAGGGGTGTGGCGGGGCGTGCTGGGCGCACAGCGGTTCCTCACGTCGAGGGCTCGGTCGCGGAGCCCGTCCGTACGGTGTCCCCGCCTCGGGGGCGGGGAGCCAGTCGGGTACTCGGACTCGGCGCCGGCTCTCCCGCCGGACCACCTCACCGCTGCGCGTCAGTCCCGGATTCGCACCGGGTTCCCCCGCCCGGTCCACTGCGGACCGGCTCTAGCCGGTGGAGAAGCTAACACAGACGGGTGAGGGCCCTAGTGGTTGCAACAGTGCAGGTCGGCTGCCCGGAATGACCGCGCGTGACCGCCTTGACCAGGTATGAAGGGATCATGCCTGAGGAAGTGCCGGATACCGGGGAAGCGGCGAGACTCGTCCGATCGGGTGATGAGGCGGACGCCACACCCCGGCCGGTCGGCGACGCCGCGGAGGAGCTCGCCGAACCGCCGGAGCCCCCGGCGTGGGCGGTCTGGGTGGCGCGGGTGATCGCGGTCGGCGTCGTGGTCCCGGCGCAGCTCGGCTGGGAGTGGCTGAAGCTGACCGCGCGGACCGCCCGCGCCGTCGTGCTCCGCCCGCTCGCGGCGCTGGCCCGGATGGTCGGCCGCGCCTTCGGCAGGTCGGGGCGGTTCCTGCGCGACCGCGTCCTGCGGCCCCTCGTCCGGGGGCTCACGGCGGGGTTCCGGCACTTGGTGATCCGCCCGGCGCGCGCCCTGCTGCGCCTGCTGGGGCGGGCGAGGGCCGCGCTGTTCCGGGGGGTGATCGGCGTGCTCTCCCGGCTCGGCCGGGGCGCCCGGTCGTCGGGGCGGGGCCTGCGCCGCTGGGTGCTGCGCCCGCTGGGTCGGCGGGTGCTGCTGCCGCTGGCGCGCGGGGCGCTGGCGGTCCTGGAGGTCGGCTTCGACGGGCTCGCGCACGGCGTCGAGTGGGTCTGCACGCGGCTCTACCGCGTCGCCCTGCGGCCGATCGGACACGGCGCGCGCTGGGGTTGGCGCAGGTCGGCGGTGGTGCTGCGGGCGGTCGGGCGGGGTGTGGCGCGGGCGCTGCGCGGGGTGCGGGACGTGCTGGCGGCCGGGGTGCGGGTGCTGGTGGCGCGACCGCTGAGGTGGGCGTGGGAGGAGGTCGTGGTGCGCCTGGCGCGGTGGACCCGCGACGGGGTGCGGCTGCTGCTGCGGGGACTCGGGTGGGTGGCGCGCGGGATCGGGCGGGGGCTGGCCGAGGTGGTGCGGACCGCGTGGGCGGTCGTGCGCCGGGTGGTGTCGGCGCTGGCGCGGCTGGGGGTCGGGAGCCTGGTGTGGGCGCACCGGCGGGTCGGGGCGCCGCTCGGGCGCGGGCTGCGCGCGGTGGGGCGGGTGCTGGTGGTGGCGCCCGCCCGGTGGGTGCACCGGGAGGTGCTGACGCCGGTCGGGCACGCGCTGCGCGCGGTCGGTCGTGCGGTGGGTCGTGGGGTGCGGTCGGTGTGGCGGTTGGTGGTGGTCGAGCCCGCGCGGTGGGTGCGGGAGTCGGTGGTCGGTCCGGTGCGGGTGGCCGGGCGGCGGGTGCGGGCGCAGGTGCGGGCGGCCTTCGGCGGGGCGCGGGGGGGAGCGGTGTCCGGGTCCGAGCCGCGGGGGCGGGACGTCGACGGGTCCTGCGCGGCTGAGTTG
>NZ_JBQGCX010000855.1:0-11902 GCF_052038725.1 Actinosynnema sp. | reverse complement strand
CGGGGAGACCAGGCGCCAGCGGTCGGCCGCGTGGGCGCGTGCCGCCGACAGGCCGTCCACCGTCATGTCCTCGGCGGCGCGCCTCGCGCCCGCCCGCTTGCCCTTGACCGCCTCGGGACGACCCGGCTGGCCGGGGCGCCACTGGCGGAGCTGCTGCTTGGCCTCCGGGGTGAGCTGGCTGTCCGCCTGCTGCGCGGGCGCCCGGCCGTCCTCGGTGAGCAGCGCGGCCAGCTGGTCGTGCAGGCCGGACGGCTGGCGGTGCACACCGGAGAACTCGGCCGCCAGCCTCGCCCGCACCGCGTACACGGCGCGGGCCCGCCTGCGCTCCGCCGCGTGGGCCGCGCGCAGGTCGACGAGCGCCTCGGACAGGTCGCCGGACACCTCGTGCACGTGGGCCAGCGCCAGCGTGCTCTCCGCGAGGAGCGTGTCCAGCTGGTGCCGCTGCGCGCTGTCGGCGGCGTCGCGCAGCAGCTCCCGCGCCTGGTCGACCCGCCCCGCGGGCAGGTGCAGCCTGGTCGCCAGCGCCACCCGCAACCAGCCGAGCGCGGACGCCGACGGCGCCCGCACCGGCTGCTCCAGCAGCGGCGAGCCCACCTCGGACGCCTCACCGGCCTCGCCGGCGTCCATGAGCGCGCACACCAGCTCCAACGCCAGCGCCGCCCGGACCTGGCCGCTGTCGGAGGTGGGGTCGGACAGCCCGTCGAGCAGGCCGAGCCCCTCCCGCGCGGACGCGGTCGCCGCCGCCAAGTCGCCCCAGCGGCGCTGCTGGCCCGCCGCGGCGACCCGCAGCAGGCCCCGCATGAGCAGCGTGACGTCGTGGTCGAGCGACTCGTCGGACAGGTAGAGCCGGTCGGCGTCCTCCAGTGCCCTGGCCAGCGCGGGACCGCGCCCCACGGAGACCAGGCACTCGGTGGCCTGCACCAGCGCCGAGGCGCGCAGGCCGTCCGGGACGCCCGCCGCCTCCAGCACCGGCCGGACCGCCGCGAACCCGGTCAGCGGCGCGCCGACCGAGCGGGCGCCGCCCGCCAGCTCGACGCGCAGCCGCCACGCCGTCTCCAGGTCCTGGACGGCCTCGGCCGCCGTCAGGGCGTCCATGGCCCGGTCGGCCACCCGGACCTGGCGGTCCATCCGGTTGCCCGCGAAGACCACGATGGCCTCCGCGCGCAACCGGTCGACCTCGTCGCGGCGTGCGGTGGCGAGAGCGACCGCGCGCTCACCCAGCACCAGCGCCAACTCCGGCGCGCGCAGGCGCAACCTCCAGGCGGGCACCACGAGGGTGCTCACCTCGACGTCGACCTTCGCCGCCTCGCCCCTTGCCGCCACGTCTCCCCTACCAGCGATCAGTCCCGCACGAGCTTGCGCCGACCGGACCAGCGTGCTCCGTCGTCGATCAGTCCCGCGTGAGCTTGCGGTAGGTGACGCGGTGCGGCCTGGCCGCCTCCGCGCCCATGCGCTCGACCTTGTTCTTCTCGTAGCCCTCGAAGTTGCCCTCGAACCAGTACCACTGCGAGGGGTTCTCGTCGGTGCCCTCCCACGCGAGGATGTGCGTGGCGACGCGGTCCAGGAACCACCGGTCGTGCGAGATGACCACGGCGCAGCCGGGGAACTGCTCCAGCGCGTTCTCCAGCGAGCCCAGGGTCTCGACGTCCAGGTCGTTCGTCGGCTCGTCGAGCAGGATCAGGTTGCCGCCGAGCTTGAGGGTCAGCGCCAGGTTGAGCCGGTTGCGCTCACCGCCGGACAGCACGCCCGTGGGCTTCTGCTGGTCCGGCCCCTTGAAGCCGAACGCGCTGACGTACGCGCGCGAGGGCATCTCGACGTTGCCGACGTGGATGTAGTCCAGGCCGCCCGACACCGTCTCCCAGACCGTCTTCTTCGGGTCCAGGCCCGAGCGGTTCTGGTCGACGTAGGACAGCTTGACCGTCTCGCCGACCTTGACCGTGCCCGCGTCGGGCTGCTCCAGGCCGACGATGGTCTTGAACAGGGTCGACTTGCCGACGCCGTTCGGGCCGATGACGCCGACGATGCCGTTGCGGGGCAGGGTGAACGACAGGTTGTCGATCAGCACCCGCTCGCCGAAGCCCTTCTTGAGCTTCTCGGTCTCGACGACGATGTTGCCCAGGCGCGGGCCCGGCGGGATCTGGATCTCCTCGAAGTCGAGCTTGCGCGTCTTCTCCGCCTCGATCGCCATCTCCTCGTAGCGGCCGAGTCGGGCCTTGGACTTGGCCTGGCGGGCCTTGGCGCCGGAGCGCACCCACTCCAGCTCGTCCTTGAGGCGCTTCTGGAGCTTCTGGTCCTTCTTGCCCTGGACCGCCAGGCGCTCGGCCTTCTTCTCCAGGTACGTGGAGTAGTTGCCCTCGTAGACGTGGGCCCGGCCGCGCTCCAGCTCCAGGATCCACTGCGAGAGGTTGTCCAGGAAGTACCGGTCGTGGGTGACCGCCAGGACGGCGCCCGCGTACTGCGCGAGGTGCTGCTCCAGCCACAGCACGCTCTCGGCGTCCAGGTGGTTGGTGGGCTCGTCGAGCAGCAGCAGGTCGGGCTTGCTCAGCAGGAGCTTGCACAGCGCGACGCGGCGGCGCTCACCACCGGAGAGCAGCTTGACGTCGGCGTCCGGCGGCGGGCAGCGCAGGGCGTCCATCGCCTGCTCCAGCTGGGAGTCGAGGTCCCACGCGTTGGCGTGGTCCAGCTCCTCCTGGAGCTGCCCCATCTCCTCCATCAGCTCGTCGGAGTAGTCGACGGCCATCTTCTCGGCGATCTCGTTGAAGCGGTCGAGCTTCACCTTGATCTCGCCGAGGCCCTCCTGGACGTTGCCCAGGACGGTCTTCTCCTCGTTGAGCGGCGGCTCCTGCTGGAGGATGCCGACGGTGTAGCCGGGCGACAGGTAGGCCTCGCCGTTGCCGGGCTTGTCGAGACCGGCCATGATCTTCAGCACGCTCGACTTGCCCGCGCCGTTGGGGCCGACCAGGCCGATCTTCGCACCGGGGTAGAACATGATGGTGACGTCATCGAGGATGACCTTGTCCCCGTGCGCTTTGCGCACCTTCTTCATGGTGTAGATGAACTCGGCCATAGCCGCGATCGTAGAGCGGAGCCGTTCGGGCAAGAACCTCGGTCGTCGGCAACGCACAACCCGATCTTCCGGAGCCAGGACGCACAGCTATCACCCGTACGGGGGCACCGCGCACCGAGGTCCCGCGGACCCGGAGCCGTGACCTGCGAACGCCGTGAGCTGCGCAGTTCTACCGGAATGTCAAGGTCTGTCACCTGGACGTGGGCATCACCCGGCGCCGTCCACGACCTCCCTCCTCAGTGCTGCTCGTCTGCGGAAACTTCTTCACATTGTCCGCCGCTCGGACCCCCGGTGGGGCGCGATATCCCGGCGGTTGGGCTGTTCGGCTCAGAAGGGCACCGGGAGGGCCTCCTCCGCGACGGAGACCGACTGCTCCTCGGTGCGCGGCGCGAGCACGTCGGGCAGCGTAGGCGCTGCACCCGCCGACTCTGAAATACCGCGCCCGGCCACGCCGGAAACCGGTTCGGAACCGGGATCGAAACCCGGATCGGGACCGCCGCCCCGCCGGGGCTCGGCCGTGCACCACAGCAGGTTCGGCCCCACCGCGGACGCCTCCACCGACAGGTGGGTGCGCCGCACGTCCTCGGTGCGCAGCTCGTGCAGCCTCAGCTTGCCCGTCACCACCACCGGGTCACCCCGCCCCAGGCTCGCCCGCACGTTCTCCGCGAGCCCCCGCCAGCAGGTCACCGACACGAACAGCCGGTCGCCGTCCACGAACCGCCCCAGGTCCCGGTCGAACCGCCGCTCCACGCTGACCATCCGGAACACCGCCCGGCTGAACCCCGTGCCGACCGTGCTCAGCGCAACCTCGCTGGCCACCGTGCCCACCAGGGTCACCCTCGTCTCGTTGACCGCCACCCCGCACCTCCACGCCGTCCGGACACCTCGTCCCGTCCAGCTTCACCCCCGTCGAGCTGCGCCGGAAGCGGCCGGAGGCGATCTGTGGACAACCGGCCCGCCTGTGGACAACGAGGCGGGAGCCAACAGGTTCCGCACCCGTCCCGTGCTATGCGCCTGATATGAGTGAGCACTCACTCCTTGACTTGAGTGAGTGCTCACTCATAGAGTGTCCCCATGCCCGAGGAGACCACCCCCAAGCGCAGGCGAGCACCGGCGATGAGCCAGGAGGAGCGCAGGGACGCCATCGTCCAGGCGACCCTCCCCCTGCTCGAACTGCACGGCGCCAACGTCACCACCAGCCAGATCGCCCGAGCGGCGGGCATCGCCGAGGGCACGGTCTTCCGGGCGTTCAAGGACAAGCAGGAGCTGATCCACGCCTGCGTCCACGAGGCGCTCTCCCCCGAACCGGTGATCGACCTGCTCGACCGGACCGCGAGCCTCCCGGACCTCCGGGACCGCGCGATCTGGACGATCAACGCCCTCTCCAGCTACCTGGAGCGGATGTGGTCGCTGGCAGGCGTCCTGCGCGAGAGCGGGTTCGACCCGCACGACAAGAGCGGCGGCAAGCCCAAGAACCCCGGCGAGCACTTCGAGCGGCTGCACAACAAGGCAGCCGCCGTGTTCGAGCCGGACGCCGACCGCCTCGCCGTCGAGCCCGCGCTCGCCGCGAAGCTCCTGCTCGGCCTGGTCATGGCCAACCGGGCCCGCCCCGGCGCGCCCACCACCGGGGCCGACGCCTCGCCCGAACAGCTCGTTGATCTCTTCCTGCACGGCGCATTGAGGGGGACCCGATGCACGACCTCATGATCGAAGCGGTGGACGTCGTCAAGGCGTTCGGCGACCAGAAGGCGCTGGACGGGGTGAGCGTCGCCGTGCCGAGGGGCAGCGTCCTCGGCCTGCTCGGCCACAACGGCGCGGGCAAGACCACCCTGGTCAACGTCCTGACCACCCTGCTGCCCCCGGACTCGGGCACCGCCAGGGTCGCGGGCCTGGACGTGGTCTCCGACGCGCACCGGGTGCGCGGCCTGATCGGCCTGACCGGCCAGTTCGCCGCCGTGGACGAGCAGCTCTCCGGCGCCGACAACCTCGTCCTCATCGCCCGGCTGCTCGGCGCGAGCCCCCGCGAGGCCAAGGCCCGCGCGGGCGAGCTGCTGGAGCTCTTCGGGCTGACCGACGCCGCCAAGCGCGCGGCCCGCACCTACTCGGGCGGGATGCGCAGGCGGCTCGACCTGGCCGCCAGCCTCGTCGGCCACCCCGACGTGATCTTCCTAGACGAGCCGACCACCGGCCTCGACCCGGCCAGCAGGCTCGACCTGTGGGGCATCGTGGAGAACCTGGTCACCGACGGCACCTCGGTGCTGCTGACCACCCAGTACCTCGACGAGGCCGACCGGCTGGCCGACTCGATCACCGTGCTGGCCTCGGGCCGGGTCGTGGCCTCCGGCACCAGCGCCGAGCTGAAGGCGCAGGTCGGCCAGCGCAGCGTCACGGTCACCCTGGGCAGCGCGGACGAGGCGGCGCGGGCGCGCGTCGCGCTGGAGCGGGCGGGCCTGCAGCCGGTGCCCGACCCGGCCAAGCACGCGCTCACCTCGCCGGTGGGCTCCTCGCGCGAGCTGGCGGTCGTGGTCCGCGCGCTGGACGAGGTCGGCCTGGAGGCCGACGAGCTGGCGCTGGGCGAGCCGACCCTCGACGACGTCTACCTCACCCTGTCCCGGCACGCGGCCTGAGCCCGTCCCCACCCCCGCAAGGAGCCCCGCCATGACGACCCTCGCCGCGCCCCCCACCGCCGCCGCCCGCACCCGCTGGCGCGGCACCGGCTTCGGCACCCAGGTGCTCGTGCTGACCCAGCGCTCGCTGCGCGCCCTGGTCAGCGATCCGAGGATGATCCTCTTCAGCGTCCTGCAACCCCTGGTGATGCTGGCGCTGTTCAGCCAGATCTTCAGCAGCATCGCCCAGACCCCCGGCTTCCCGGCCGGGGTGGACTACATCGACTACCTGCTGCCCGCGATCCTGGTCAACACCGCGATGCAGTCCGCGCTCCAGGCCGGGGTGGGGCTGGTGTCGGACATGAAGAACGGCGTGCTGGCCCGGTTCCGCTCGCTGCCGATCCGACCGGGGTCGGTGCTGGTCGCGCGCAGCCTGTCCGACCTGGTGCGCACCACCGGGCAGCTGCTGCTGATGGTGCTGTTCGCGGTGGTGCTGTTCGGCTTCTCCCCGTCCGGCGGGGTCGTGGGCGTCGGCGCCGCGCTGCTGCTGGCGCTGGCCGTCGGGTGGGGCCTCGGCTGGGTGTTCCTGGCCGTGGGCGCCTGGCTGCGCAACACCGAGCTGATGCAGACCGTGGGCTTCCTGGCGATGTTCCCGCTGATGTTCGCGTCCAGCGCGTACGTGCCGGTGGGCAACCTGCCCGGCTGGTTGCAGGCGGTCGCCTCGGTCAACCCGCTCACCCACGCGGTGGACGCGGCCCGGTCGCTGTCGCTGGCCCAGCCCGCCGAGGGCGTGCTGTCGGCGCTGGTGGCGACCGCCGTGCTGGCCGCCGCCGGGTGGTGGGCGGCGGAGCGCGGGTTCAAGCGGCCGATGGCGGGCTGAGCCGCGGCCGGGCGGGGGTCAGCCCTCGCCCGGTCCGCCCGCTCCCCCGGCGCCCGGCTCCGGCTTCGCGGCGCCGGGTCCGGCGTTCCCGGACTCGGTCCCGGTCTGGGCCTTCGGCTCGGCCACGGCCACCGACCCGCCCTTCCCCGCCATCCTGCGCAGCATCTCGTTGTACGCCGCGAGGTCGGCTCCGCCGTCCGCGTCCGCCTTCCGGTCCGCGCGCTTGGCGTCCCGGCTGTCGGAGCGGGCCCACTGCGCGAGCAGCGCGACCATCACCACCCGCAGCGGGAGCTCCCCCGCCGCCCACGCGATGCCGCCACCGAGCCGCTGGTCCTCCAGCAGCGACGGCACCCACGGCAGCGAGAGCTTGCGGTAGAAGTCGCTGCCGATCACGTACTGCGCGCTCATCAGCACCACGCCGAAGAACGCGTGGAACGGGATCGAGGCGAACAGCAGCCCCAGCTTCCCCAGCGGCGGCAGCTTGTTCGGCGCGGGGTCGACCCCGATCACCGGCCAGTAGAAGACGTACCCGGCCACCAGGAAGTGCGCGTTCATCGCCAGGTGCGCCCAGTGGTGGTCCAGCGCCACGTCGTACAGCCCGGAGAAGTACAGCCCGTAGAACGACCCGACGAAGAACGCCAGCGCCACGAACGGGTTGGTCAGCGCCTTCGCCACCGGCGAGTGCACCAGCGCCAGCACCCACTCGCGCGGCCCCGGCGGGTTGCCCCGGCCCGCGACCGGCAGTGCGCGCAGCGCCATCGTGACCGGCGCGCCCAGCACCAGCAGGATCGGCGCGAGCATCGCCAGCAGCATGTGCGCCTGCATGTGGACGCTGAACATCGCGGGCGAGTAGCGGCCGAGGCCCGACGAGGTCGCGAACACCACGGTCAGGCAGCCCAGCACCCACGCGACCGTGCGGCCCACCGGCCAGGCGTCGCCGCGCTTGCGCAACCGGCGCGCGCCCAGCAGGTAGACGACGGCGGCGGCGAGGAACGCGGTGCCGTAGACGAGGTCGAAGCGCCAGTCGAACAGGATGCGGTAGAGCGTCGGCTCGCCCGCCAGGTCGTAGCCGATGCGCAGCTCCACCGGGCTCGGCAGGCTGCGGCCCTCGGTGGGCGGGGGCGTGCGGCTGAGCGCGGCGGCGAGGCCGATCGTGGCCAGCATCAGCAGCACCTCGACGCCCGCCAGCCGCACCAGCGCCCGGCCGGAGCCGGTGGCCACGACCTGCTTGACGCCCTTGGCGCGCTGGAGGTAGCCGAACACGCCCAGCGCGAGCAGCGCGGCGGTCTTGCCCAGCACGAGCAGCCCGTACTCGGAGCTGAACAGCCGGTCCAGCGGCAGCCGCACGTAGGCGTTGACCACGCCGGAGACCGCCATGACGATCCAGCAGACCAGCGCGATCGCGGAGAACCGGGACGCGGCCAGGCCCAGGTGCGCCCCGCGCCTGCGGCCGTGCGCGAGCAGCGCGATCAGCCCGCCGACCCACAGCGCGGCGGCGACCAGGTGGTACAGCAGGCTGTTGGTGGCGACGTCGTGCGAGCCGCCGCCCGAGGAGTGCCCGGTCACCGCGACGGGGACCAGGGCGAACACCGACACGAAGAACAGCACGGTGGTCCAGCCCCAGGACAGCACCAGGCGGCAGCCGAGGGCGAGCAGCACGACGATGACGGCGGTCACCATCCACGCCCGGCTCTGCTCCACCACGTCCGCGACCTCGAACAGCACCGAGGGGTCGAGCAGCGCGGACAGCGGCTGCCCGAGCGCGTCCGCGACCGTGTAGGGCACCGACAGCACCGCACCCGCCGTCCAGACGAGTGAAGTCCACGCGGCGGTTCGCAACGCGGCGTAACCGTCGGCGGCGAGCGTGCCGGACTCCTGCGGTGGCACCAGGAACGCGGCCAGCAGCAGCGAGCCGATCGTCAGCACCGCGGCGCTCTCGGTGACCACCCTGACCACCACGAGCCCCGCGGCCGGACCGCCCACGAGCCCGGCTGCCAGCAGCGCCGCGATCGCGACGCCGACGGCCAGCAGGGGGATCAGCCCGGTGCGGGCGGGGCGGGTGCTGGAGCGGACCTCGGTGGGGGACACGCACCGAGCGTAGGCGGACCGGTGAAGGCACCGGCAACCGCCGGACGGCTTCGACTACCTTGGGCCGGGTGAGACGCTCCCGATCGTGGCTCGCGCTCGTGGCGGCTGTGCTGACCGTCACGGGGTGCAGCTACTCCGTCAACGGCGCCCCGGTCGCGGCGCCCGGCGCCCCGTCCGGTTCCCCGACCCAGTCGACCAGGTCGTCGGCCGCGTCGAGCCCGACGCCGAAGATCGCCAAGACGCGCTCGGTGGCCGGGCTCAAGTCGTGCGAGCTGCTCACCGCGAAGGACCTGAAGGTGGTCGGCGC
Source organism: Actinosynnema sp. (assembly GCF_052038725.1). NCBI lineage: Bacteria > Bacillati > Actinomycetota > Actinomycetes > Pseudonocardiales > Pseudonocardiaceae > Actinosynnema > Actinosynnema sp. Next base: position 2,954 of record NZ_JBQGCX010000855.1, on the reverse strand, counting down.
GATCGACGGCGCGCCCACCCCGAGGGACAGCGAGCTCCCCGGCTCCTGCCAGTTCATGTTCGACGACGGCTCGGCGACCCGCTCCAGCGTCGTGGTCGCGCCGTACCGGCCGTACTCGGAGTCCCGGACCAAGCAGCCCACCGGCCACGAGGAGGTCGTGGAGGGCAACTCCGCCTGGGTGTCGTGCGAGATGGACGACCGGGTGATGGTGTGCACCGCGACGCTCGCGGTGAGCGGCGACAAGAGCCTGCTGCTCGGGTACACCAAGAGCGCCGGGAACGCCGAGGAGATGACCGCGACGATGCTGGTGCTGCTCAAGACCGGGCTGGGGAAGCTCCCCGCCGCGTGACCTCGCGGTCGCGGGAGCGGCGGGCCAGCGCCGCCAGCGGCGCGGTGAGCGCGACCACGGCGGCCACCAGGCCCAGCGAGGTGGTCAGCGAGGACGCCTGGGCGATCCCGCCGACCAGCGGCGGACCGGCCAGGAAGCCGGTGTAGGCGATCGTCGTCACCAGGCCGATCTCGCGCTCGCCGCCACCGCCGTCCGCGCGCCTGCCCGCCTCGCCCGCCAGGTCCATGACCACCGGGAACGCGAACGCCAGGCCCAGGCCCGCGAGCGCGAACCCGCCGAAGCCCGCGGCGGGCAGCGGGACGAGCACGGCCAGCGCGAGCCCGGACGCGGCGACCAGCGCGCCGAGCTGGAGCAGCCGGTGCGGGCCGAGGCGGCGCTGGACGGGTTCGCCGAGCAGGCGGGCGGCGGCCATCGCGGTGGAGAACGCGGCGTAGGCGATCGCGGCGGCGCCGTCCCCGACGCCGCGCTCGGTGACCAGGAACAGGGCGGACCAGTCGGCGGAGGCGCCCTCGGCGATGGCCGAGCAGAGCGCGACGGCCGCGAGCAGCCAGAGCGCGGGGCGGCGCAGCGGGGAGCCGCCGGTGTCGTCGGGACGGCCGCGCTCGGGCGCGGCGCCGGGGACCGCTCGGGCGATCCAGGCCAGCAGGAGCAGGCACGCGGCGGTGGCGACGAGGAAGTGCCGCAGCGGGGTCCAGTCCGCGGAGGCCGCCGCCGCGGCGCCGAGGGAGCCGATCAGGCCGCCGACGCTGAAGCCCGCGTGGAACTGGGGCATGAGGGCGCGGCCGGACGCGCGGATGACCGTGACGGCGGACAGGTTCATGGACACGTCCAGCGCGGCGTTGAGCGCGCCGACGAGGAGCAGGACCGCGCCGAGCTGGAGCGGTGAGCCGACCAGGCCGATCGCGGGCGGGACCAGGGCGCCGAGCAGGGCGCTGGCGAGCAGGACGGCGCGCGCGCCGACGGCGACGCACAGGCGGGCGGCGAGCGGGGCGGTGGCGGCGAGGCCGATGCTGCCGCCGAGCAGGGCGAGGCCGAGGGAGCCCTCGGTGGCGCCGATGCGGTCGGCGAGCGCGGGGACCCTGGCGGCCCACGAGCCGAAGACGATCCCGTTCAGGGCGAAGGCGGCGAACACCGCGAAGCGCTGGGTCGGCACGGGGTCCAGGGTGACTGAAGCGCTTCAGAAGAGCAAGGGCCGGCTAGTCTTGGGCGCGTGGACACCGCACGCCCCCGCAGGCCCACCCTCGACACCGTCGCCGGTGTGGTGGGCGTGTCGCGCGCGACGGTGTCGAACGCCTACAACCGGCCGGACCAGCTGTCGGCGGCGCTGCGCGAGCGGATCCTCGCCGAGGCCGCGCGCCTGGGCTACGCGGGCCCGGACCCGGTGGCCAGGAGTTTGGCGACCAGGCACAGCGCGGCGGTCGGCTTTCTGCTCGGCCAGAGCCTGACGGCCGCGTTCTCGGACCCGGCGCTGTCGATCGTGCTCGACGGCCTGGCCACGACGGTCGACGGCCACGACCACTCGCTGGTCCTGATGGCCGGGAGCGCGGGGCCGCGCGCGCAGACCGTGGCGCGGGCGCAGGCGGATGTCGTGGTGGCGTACTCGCTGCCGGAGGACGCGCCGGGCCTGGCGGCGGCACGGGCCCGCGGCCTGCCACTGGTGGTCGTGGACCAGCCGGAGGTGCCGGGAGTCGCGTGGGTCGGCGTGGACGACGAGGGCGGGGCGCGGGTGGCGGCCGGGCACGTGCGCGCGCTGGGGCACGAGCGGGTGGCGGTGCTGACGTTCGCGCTGCACCCCGATGGGGTGACAGGTCTTGCCGACCGGGCGAGGTTGCGCTCGACGCCGCCCGGCGTGGCCGGGCGGAGGGTGCGCGGCTACCTGGAGGTGCTGGGCGAGGCGCCGGTGTGGGAGTGCCCGCTGAGCGACCGGTCCCTGGGCAGGGCGGGCGCCAGGGAACTGCTGTCGCACCCCGACCGCCCGACCGCGCTGCTGTGCACGTCGGACGAGCTGGCGTTCGGCGCCCTGACGGCGGCGCGCGACCTGGGCCTGCGAGTCCCGGAGGACGTGTCGGTGGTCGGCTTCGACGACGTCCCGGCGGCGGAGCACGCCGAACCCCCGCTGACCACGGTGCGTCAACCCCTGGCGGAGAAGGGCCGCCAGGCGGGTGAACTAGCGCTGAGCCTGCTGGACGGAGCGAGACCGAGCGCCCCGGTGAGACTCCCCGTTTCACTGATCGAACGCGCTTCCACCGCCCGTCTAACGTGATTTGCGCCACTTCTGGGCAATTTGATCACTCTTCCACCCCCGGAACGGAAACGGTGAGCGCTTCCCGGACGATGTGTCCGGTGGGGCCGACCGCACTGCTGCGGCACCGACCCCGAGCCTCCGTAGCTCAGTGGAGAGAGCGAGGGACTTCTAATCCCGAGGTCGCAGGTTCGAATCCTGCCGGGGGCGCTTCGGCGCTGGTGGTGGCACCGGGCGCGATCACTTGAGTGGTCAGGGCCGGTGCCATCCATGCTCTACCCAGGTCTTTCGCCTGCACAGATCCGACCCGTTCAAGCGCGCCCGGCACGTCGGGAGCGGCGTGCGGCGTGGGCTCGGCAAAAG
>NZ_JBQGCX010000854.1:0-1930 GCF_052038725.1 Actinosynnema sp. | reverse complement strand
CCGCAGGTGGACGTGGTGCTGGGCGGCGACGCGGAGATCGCGACGGCGTCGCTGGCGCTGCTGTCCCCGACCGGCCTGCTGGTGGACGTGGGCGGCTGCGGCCCGCGCGAGGACCCGTGGTGGCGCGGGTTCGACCTGGCCGGGGTGGACCCGGACGTGCTGGTCGCGGTGTTCGCCCGGCTGCTGTCGGACGGGGTGGAGCCGCTGCCGCTGCGCGCGTGGGAGCTGCGGAACGCCGGTGAGGCGCTGCGGCACCTGGCGACCGGCGGCCACACCGGCAAGGTCGTGCTGACCGCCCCGGCGCGCGCCAGGCGCGGCACGGTGCTGGTGGTCGGCGGCACCGAGGGCCTCGGCGCGGCGGTGGCCGGGCACCTGGCCCCGCACCACGACCACCTGGTGCTGGTGGGCCGCGTCCACGACGCGTGGGAGCTGCGGCGGGAGCTGGAGGAGCGCGGCGCGGCGGTCACCGTGGAGGCGGGCGACCCGGACGACGCGCGGGCGCTGGCCAGGCTGGTGGACGCGCACCGCCCCACCGGGGTCGTGCACGCGCCGCGCCCGGTGGCGGACGTGTCGGCGGCGCTGCGCTCGGCGACCGGGACCGCGTGGGCGCTGCACGAGGTGACCCGGCACCGCGACCTGGACTTCTTCCTGCTGCTGCCGTCGGCGCGGCCCGCCGGGCAGGCGGACGCGGCGGTGGCGGCGTTCCTGGAGGCGCTGGCCGTGCACCGCAGGGGGTTGGGGCTGCCCGCGCAGGCGGTGGGCCTGGACGACCCGGCGCGGGTGCCGGAGCTGCTGGAGACCGCCCGCGCGACCCCGCACACGGTCCTGGTGGCGCTGGACGAGGCCCCGCCGCCCCGCGCGCCGTTCGTCGAACCCCAGGCGCCCCGAGCGCTTCCGGTCGAAGCGGGGGAACCGGAGGTCGGCGCGGAGCCGGAACCGCGGGTGGAGGTCGTCGAGCGTCCCCCCGCTCCCCCGGCCGACGACCCGGTGGTCGTGATCGGCATGGCGTGCCGCCTCCCCGGTGGCGTGGAGACCCCGGACGACCTGTGGGACCTGGTGCTGTGCGGCGGGACCGAGGCGCGGCACGGCTGGGACGTCGCCGAGCTGCTCGACGCCGAGGGCGCCCCGAGGAGCGCGGGCCTGCCGGGCGCCGACGAGTTCGACGCGGCGTTCTTCGACATCAGCCCTGGCGAGGCCACCGCCATGGACCCCGGTGAGCGGCTGCTGCTGGAGGTGGCCTGGGAGGCGCTGGAGCGCGCGGGCGTGGACCCGGAGGCGCTGCGCGGCGGCCCGGCGGGCGTGTTCACCGGGACCGCGGCCGGGGACGGCGACCCCTCGGCGCGGGTGTCGCGCACGCTCGGCCTGTCCGGTCCGGCGATCACCGTCGCGGCGGCGGACTCCTCGTCGCTGGTCGCCGTGCACCTGGCGGCGCGGTCGCTGCGCGCGGGCGAGTCCGGGCTGGCGCTGGCCTGCGGGGTCGCTGCGGGCGGGGCGCCGGGCGGGGCGCCGGGCGGGGCGGAGCGGGCCGAGGGCGTGGGCGTGCTGGTGCTCCAGCGGTTGTCCGGGGCGCGGCGCGCGGGACGCCCGGTGCTGGCGGTGCTCGCGGGCAGCGCGGTCACCCAGGGCGTGGCGGCGCGCGAGCGGGTGGTGCGCGCGGCGCTGGCGGAGGCGGGGCTCGCGGCGCGGGACGTCACCGCCGTGGAGGCCACCTCCGGCGATCCGGGCGAGGGCGCGGAGCTGCTGGCCGCCTACGGCCGCGACCGGCCGTCGCCGGTGCGGGTGGGCTCGCTGCGCCGGGCCACCGGGCACACCCTGGCCGCCTCCGGCGTCGCCGGGGTGATCAAGGTGGTGCAGGCGATCCGGCACGGGCTGCTGCCGGTGGAGCGCGAGGGCGGCGCGGCGCGGGAGGCCGAGCCGTGGCCGGGGGTGC
>NZ_JBQGCX010000853.1:0-2737 GCF_052038725.1 Actinosynnema sp. | reverse complement strand
CCTTCGGCAGCTTCTCGGCGGTGAGGCCGTCCTCGTCCACGCTCAGCGCGCCGACCGCGGTGAGCAGTGCGACGTGCGCGGCGATCTTGCGGCGGGACAGCTCCAGCGCGTCGGCCGCCTCGTCGGCGGTCACCCCCGGCTTGCCGTGCACGTGCGCCATCACCGTGGCCAGCTCCGCGCGGTCCGGGCGGCGGGCCTTGAAGAACCGCTGCAGACCGAGGTCCTTGGGGCTGAAGAACAGCACCGCGTGCGCGGGCTCGCCGTCGCGGCCCGCCCGGCCGATCTCCTGGTAGTAGGCGTCGAGCGAGCCGGGGGCCGCGGCGTGCGCGACGAACCGCACGTCCTTCTTGTCGATGCCCATGCCGAACGCGGAGGTCGCCACGACCACGTCCACCTCGCCCGCCATGAACGCGTCCTGCACCCGCACCCGCTCGGAGGCGCGCATCCCGGCGTGGAACGGCTCGCCGCCCAGCGCCTCCGCGTACGACTCGGCGTCCTTGCGGGTGGCCACGTAGACCAGGCCGGGGCCCTGCGCCTCGCGCACCCACGACAGCAGCGCGCGCCGCCGGTCGTCGTCGTCCGCGAACTCGCGGACCTCCAGCTTCAGGTTGGGCCGGTCGAAGCCGCTCACCTGCACCACCGGGTCGCGCATCCCCAGCTGCGCCACCACGTCGTCGCGCACCGCCGAGCCCGCCGTCGCGGTCAGCGCCAGCACCGGCGGGCGGCCGAGCGTCTCCACGACCTGGCCGAGCCGCAGGTAGTCGGGGCGGAAGTCGTGTCCCCAGGCGGAGACGCAGTGCGCCTCGTCCACCACGAACAGCGCGGGCCTGCCGAGCCTCTCGACCACCTCGGGCTTGGCCAGCTGCTCGGGCGACAGGAACAGGTAGCGCGCCTGCCCGCGCTCGACCGCCTCCCACGCCTCGCGGTTGTCCGCTTCGGACTGGGCGGCGTTGACCGCGTACGCCGGGGGAGCGCCCACCTCGCGCAGCCGGGCGACCTGGTCGCGCTGGAGCGCCACCAGCGGCGAGACCACCACGATCAGCCCGTCGAGCAGCAGGCCGGGCACCTGGTAGATGCCGGACTTGCCCTGGCCGGTGGGCATGACGACGAACACGTCGCGCCCGCGCAGCACCTCGCGGATGGCGGTGACCTGCTCGTCCCGCAGCCGGTCCCAGCCGAAAGCGCGCTTGGCGGTCCGGTTGACCTCGCGCCGCTCCCCACCCTTGACCATGCGGGTGAACCTGCGCCTCCACCCCTGAAACCGTGTCCTGCTCATGCGGGCCACTTTCCCAGGACGAGGGGGTGGGAAACCGCGTTCCGGGTCACAAGGTGGTGAAGCGGGGGTCGCGGGTGGCCGGTGGGGGCGCTGTTCTCCCTTGTGGGGCAAGGGGGAGGGCGTGGTCGGCGGCGGCGGTCCCGGCGCCGCGCGGGGGGAAAGTCAGGGGTTGAGCACCACGGGCAGCGAACGCCAGCCGGTGACCGTCTGGGAGCGCCTGCGCACCAGGTCGTCCGGGCTGCCGCAGCGGCGGAAGTCCGGGAACCGGTCCAGCAGCCCGCGCAGCGCCACCTCGGCCTCCAGGCGGGCCAGCGGCGCGCCGACGCAGAAGTGGATGCCGTGGCCGAACGCGAGGTTCCCGCCGTCGGCCCGGTCGAGCCGGAACCCGTCGGGGTCGGGGAAGCGGGCCGCGTCGCGGTTGCCCGAGGGCAGGCTCACCAGCACGATCTCGTTCGCCGGGATGACCGTGCCGCCGACCTCGACGTCCTCGGTGGTGAACCGGGCGGTGGTCATCGCGACCGGGCTGGTCAGCCGCAGCAGCTCGTCCACGGCGCGGCGGGTCAGGTCGGGGCGCTGCACGAGGAGCCTGCGCACCGGGTCCTCGCGCAGCAGCAGGTCCGCGCTGGAGCTGATCAGCCCCGCGGTGGTCTCGTGCCCGGCCACCACCAGCACCAGGCAGGTGCCGGGCAGCTCGGCCTCGGTGAGCCGGTCCCCGTCGTCGGCGGCGCGGGTGAGCGCGGACAGCAGGTCGTCGCCGGGGCGGGCGCGCCGGTCGGCGATCAACTCCCGCAGGTAGGCGGGCATCTCCTCGGACGCCCGCAGCGCGTCGGCCTGGCCGGACTCGCCCATCAGCTCCTGGGACCAGCGGCGCATCGACGGCCGGGCGTCCTCGGGCACGCCGAGCAGCTCGCAGATCACCGTCATGGGCAGCGGCAGCGCGAACCGCTCCACCAGGTCGACCTCGGTGGTGGTGGGCAGCGCGTCCAGCAGTTCGGCGGTGAGCGCCTCCACCCCCGGGCGCAGCCGCTCCACGCGCCGGGCGGTGAAGTCCCTGGCCAGCAGGCGGCGCAGCCGGGTGTGGTCGGGCGGGTCCATGACCAGCAGGTTGTCCCGGAACAGCGCGGACAGCCTCGGGTCCCGCCCGGCCTCGACCAGCTTGCCGCTCATGATCTCGCCGAGTCGCCGGAAGTCCTTGGCCACCCGCTCGTCGCCGAGCACGGCGCGGGCGCACGCGTGGTCGACGACGACCCACACCGGCAACCCGGTCGGCAGCGCGGAGCGGTGCACCGGCCCCTGCTCGCGCAGGGCGCGCAGGGTCGGGTGGGGGTCGTGGAGGTACGCGGGGCTGAACAGCGGCGCGATCACCTGCCCGATGGTGGCCCAGCGCGGCGGGCGTGTCAGCGGTTTCCCGGCGCATTGCGCCGATCGGGGGCCGAGCACGGCCACCCGGCGCCGCGCGGC
>NZ_JBQGCX010000852.1:0-5183 GCF_052038725.1 Actinosynnema sp. | reverse complement strand
GGCATCCAGTACGACGGCACCATCAACGACTGGCACACCTGCCCGGAGTCCGGGCGCATCTCCGCGTCCAACCCGTGCTCGGAGTACATGCACCTGGACAACTCCAGCTGCAACCTGGCGTCGCTGAACCTGATGAAGTTCCTGGGTGACGACGGCTCGTTCAACGCCGACCTGTTCGCCCGCTCGGTCGAGCTGATCATCACCGCGATGGACATCTCGATCTGCTTCGCGGACTTCCCGACCCCCGCCATCGGCGAGACCACGCGGGCGTTCCGCCAGCTGGGCATCGGCTACGCGAACCTGGGCGCGCTGCTCATGGCCACCGGCCACGCGTACGACTCCGAGGGCGGCCGGGCGCTGGCCGCGTCCATCACCTCGCTGATGCAGGCGGTGTCCTACCGCCGGTCCGCCGAGCTCGCGGGCGTCGTCGGCCCGTACGACGGCTACGCGCGCAACGCCGAGTCGCACAAGCGGATCATCCGCAAGCACGCGGCGGCCAACGACGAGATCCGCACGCTGCACGCCAACGACGCCAACACGCGCTCGCTCGCGACGGCGGAGTGGCAGAGGTGCCAGGAGATCGGCGCGCTCAACGGCTGGCGCAACGCGCAGGCCAGCGTGCTCGCCCCCACCGGCACCATCGGCCTGATGATGGACTGCGACACCACCGGCATCGAGCCGGACCTGGCGCTGGTCAAGTTCAAGAAGCTGGTCGGCGGCGGGTCGATGCAGATCGTGAACCAGACCGTGCCGCGCGCGCTGTCCGCGCTGGGCTACCCGACCGAGCAGGTCGAGGCCATCGTCGAGCACATCGGCGAGCACGGCCACGTCGTGGACGCGCCCAGCCTGAAGCCGGAGCACTACGAGGTGTTCGACTGCGCGATGGGCGAGCGCTCCATCACGCCGATGGGCCACGTCCGGATGATGGCGGCCGTGCAGCCGTTCCTGTCCGGCGCGATCTCGAAGACGGTCAACATGCCGGAGACGGCGACCGTCGAGGAGGTCGAGGAGGTCTACTACCAGGGCTGGAAGATGGGCCTGAAGGCGCTGGCCATCTACCGCGACAACTGCAAGGTCGGCCAGCCGCTGTCGGCGGGCAAGGCCGCGAAGGCGTCGACCGCCGCCGAGAAGGCGCCGGAGACGGTGATCGAGTACCGCCCGGTGCGCAAGCGCCTGCCGAAGAAGCGCCCGTCGCAGACGGTGTCGTTCACCGTCGGCGGCGCCGAGGGCTACCTGCACGCGGGCTCCTACCCGGACGACGGCCTCGGCGAGGTGTTCGTCAAGCTGGGCAAGCAGGGCTCGACCCTGGCGGGCGTGATGGACGCCTTCTCGATGTCGATCTCGGTGGGCCTGCAGTACGGCATCCCGCTGGAGTTCTACGTCTCGAAGTTCCAGAACCTGCGCTTCGAGCCCGCGGGCATGACGGACGACCCGGACGTGCGCATCGCGACGAGCGTCCTGGACTACCTGTTCCGCAGGCTGGCCCTGGACTACCTGCCGCACGACAAGCGCGCCCAGCTCGGCATCTTCACCGCCGAGGAGCGCACCGCGCAGGTCAACGCGGACTACGGCACGCCGGGCGCCGACGTGGACCTGGAGGGCCTGCGCACGACGGTCGACGCGACCCCGACCCGCGAGCCGGAGTCGAAGCCCGCGACGACCGAGCCGCCGGCGCGGGTGGGCAGCTCCACGGAGCTGCTGGAGCTGCGCCTGGGCACGGTCGCGGACGCGCCGCTGTGCATGACCTGCGGCACGAAGATGCGGCCCGCGGGGTCGTGCTACCTGTGCGAGGGCTGCGGGTCGACGTCGGGCTGCAGCTGATCGCTGAGCGCTTGAGCTGAACAGCGGGGTGGGCACGGGCTTGCGAGCCGGCGCCCACCCCGTTCGCTCGTGCTCCTGCACCCTGGGGAACGACATCGAGGTGATCGCGCACCTGGCCCGCGCGCCGTTCACCACCGGGGTCGTGCTGCCCGTGGACGGCGGCGCGGGGGTGGGCGCGTAGCACAATGCCCCGGTGCTGATCGGAGAACTGGCGACCGCCACCGGGACCACCCCGCGCGCCCTGCGGCACTACGAGCAGACCGGGCTGCTGACCTCGACCCGCGCCACCAACGGCTACCGCGCCTACCCGGACGCGGCGGTGACGCAGGTCGGGAACACCCGCTGCCTGCTGGCGGTCGGCCTGACCCTGGAGGACGTGCGCGAGTTCGAACCGTGCCTGGACGGCGACGTGCTGACCGCGCCACCGTCCGAGCGCGGCCTGCGCGTGGCCCACGACCGCCTGGCCGCCCCGGACCGCCGCATCGCCGCCCACACCGACACCCGCACCCGCCTGGCCGCAGAGCCTGGTGCGCGACTGGCGCCTTCACCCGTTCCCGATCGGGGTCGAGCGGACCCAGGACGTGCACGCGGTGGCGGCCATAGCGGCGGCCCAGCGCGTCCCCGACAGGCCGACCGAGAACCGCACCTCCCCAGCTGCCGCGGCACCGGCCAAGGGCTCATCCACTGAGCACCCGACAACAGCCCTAGCATCACCCCCACCATGCCCCTACCCGAAGCCCTGACCTCACTCGACGGCCTCTCCACCGGCGACGCCTTCGGCGCCCAGTTCTTCGTCCCCGGCACCTCCCCCGAGACCCTCACCCCCGGCCCGCCCCCGTGGCCGTGGACCGACGACACCCAGATGGCCTGCCTGGTCACCGCCGAGCTGCGCGACCGGGGCGAGATCGTGCAGGACCGCCTGGCCGCCGCGTTCGCCGAGCACTGCGACCCGTACCGGGGTTACGGCCCCGGCGCGATCACGATCCTGCGCCGGCTCCGCGACGGCGTCCCCTGGCGCGAGGCCGCGGCCGGCGCGTTCGGCGGCGGTTCGCTCGGCAACGGGGCCGCGATGCGCGTCGCCCCGGTCGGCGCGTTCTTCGCCGACGACCTGGACGCCGTGGTCGAGCAGGCCACCCGCTCCGCCGAGGTCACCCACGCGCACCCCGAGGGCGTCGACGGCGCGGTGGCGGTCGCGCTCGCCGCCGCGCGCCCGGACGCGGTGTTCGAGGCGGCGCTGGACCGGTTGCGGCCCGGCGCGGTCCGCGACGCCGTCGCGCTCGCCGAGAGCCTGCTGGGCCGCTCGCCGGAGGAAGCCGTCCACCACCTCGGCAACGGTTCCCGCCCCACCGCGCTCACCAGCGTCCCGCTCGTCCTGTGGATCGCCGCCACCCACGCGCACGACTACCGCGCCGCGATCGGCGCCTGCGTGCGCGCGGGCGGGGACGTGGACACCACCGCCGCGATGGTGGGCGGCGTCGTCCGCGCGCCCGTCCCGCCGGAGTGGCTGGCCGCGCGCGAGCCGCTGCCTCAGGACCTGCGGAACAGCTTGTTGCCCAACCACACCAGCGGGTCGTAGCGCCGGTCCGCCACCCGCTCCTTCAGCGGGATGAGCGCGTTGTCGGTGATGGCGATGTGCTCCGGGCACACCTCGGTGCAGCACTTGGTGATGTTGCACAGCCCGAGGCCGTGCTCGGAGCGCGCCGCCTCGACGCGGTCGGCCGTGTCGAGCGGGTGCATCTCCAGCTCGGCGACCCGCATCAGGAACCTCGGCCCGGAGAACGCCTCCTTGTTCTCCTCGTGGTCGCGCACCACGTGGCAGGTGTCCTGGCACAGGAAGCACTCGATGCACTTGCGGAACTCCTGCGAGCGCTCCACGTCCACCTGCGCCATCCGGTACTCGCCGGGCTCCAGGTCCTCGGGCGGCCGGAACGCGGGCACCTCGCGCGCCTTGGCGTAGTTGAACGACACGTCCGTGACCAGGTCCCTGATCACCGGGAACGCCCGCATCGGCGTCACGGTGACGGTCTCGTCCTCGGCGAACACCGACATGCGGGTCATGCACAGCAACCTCGGCCTGCCGTTGACCTCGGCCGAGCACGAGCCGCACTTGCCCGCCTTGCAGTTCCACCGCACGGCGAGGTCGGCGGCCTGGGTGGCCTGCAACCGGTGGATGACGTCGAGCACGACCTCGCCCTCGTTGACCTCGACGGTGAAGTCCTCCATCGCGCCGCCGGAGGCGTCACCGCGCCATACCCGGAAGTGCCCCTGGTAGCCCACGTCAGCCCTCCAGCTCCTCGGCGGTCAGGTACTTCTCCAGCTCGGCGCGCTCGAACAGCGCCAGCAGGTCGGCCCGGATCGGCTCCTGGGCCAGCTCGGCCACGGCCACGCCGTCGCCGGAGGCGCTGCACAGCAGCACCTTGCGCCGCCAGTCGGCGTCCATGCGCGGGTGGTCGTCGCGGGTGTGGCCGCCCCGGCTCTCGGTGCGCAGCAGCGCGGCGCGGGCCACGCACTCGCTGACCAGCAGCATGTTCCGCAGGTCCAGCGCGAGGTGCCAGCCGGGGTTGAACTGCCGGTGCCCCTCGACGGTGAGCGCGGCGGCGCGGCGCTTGAGCCCGTCCAGCCGCTCCAGCGCGCTCTGCATCTCCTCGGCCCGGCGGATGATGCCGACCAGGTCGTTCATGGTCTGCTGGAGCTCGACGTGCAGCGCGTACGGGTTCTCCCCGCCCTCGCCCGCGAACGGCGCCAGCGCGACCTCCTGCGCCCGCGCGATCGCCTCGTCGCCGCACGTGGGCCGCGTGGTGAGCCCGGCCGCGTAGTCGGCGGCGCCCTCGCCCGCGCGCTTGCCGAACACCAGCAGGTCCGACAGCGAGTTGCCGCCGAGCCGGTTGGAGCCGTGCATCCCGCCGGACACCTCGCCCGCCGCGTACAGGCCGGGCACCGAGGACGCGCCGGTGTCCGGGTCGACCAGCACGCCGCCCATCACGTAGTGGCAGGTCGGGCCGACCTCCATGGGCTGGGCGGTGATGTCGACGTCGGCCAGCTCCTTGAACTGGTGGTGCATCGACGGCAGCCGCCGCCGGATCTCCTCGGCTGGCAGCCGGGTCGACACGTCCAGGAACACCCCGCCGTGCTCGGTGCCGCGACCGGCCTTGACCTCGGAGTTGATCGCGCGCGCCACCTCGTCGCGCGGCAGCAGCTCGGGCGGGCGGCGGTTGTGGTCCGGGTCGGTGTACCAGCGGTCGCCCTCGGCCTCGTCCTCGGCGTACTTGTCCTTGAACACCTCGGGCACGTAGCCGAACATGAACCGCTCGCCCTCGGAGTTGCGCAGGACGCCGCCGTCGCCGCGCACCGACTCGGTGACC
>NZ_JBQGCX010000851.1:0-3635 GCF_052038725.1 Actinosynnema sp. | reverse complement strand
GGCGCGCGCGGCCGGGCTGACCACGGCGCTGCTGTCCAACAGCTGGGGCGAGGGCTACCCGGAGGAGCTGCTGCTGGAGCTGTTCGACGTGGTGGTGGTCAGCGGCCGGATCGGGCTGCGCAAGCCCGACCCGGCGATCTTCGCGCACGCCGTCGAGCGGGTGGGCGCGCCCGCGTCCCGGTGCGCGTTCTTCGACGACATGCCCGGCAACGTCGAGGGCGCCCGCGCCGCCGGTCTGCTCGCCCACCGCCACACGAGCGCGGACGAGACCCGCCGCGTCCTGGAGAGCCTGCTCGGAGGAGCGCTGTGAGCACCGAGTTGCCCGGCCTGGACCTGGAGCGCCTGTCGATCCACCTGGGCAGCGGCCCGCTGACCGGCGAGCTGATCCCCGGTGGCCGCTCGAACCTGACCTACCGGGTGGGCGACGGCCGCGAGCGGTGGGTGCTGCGGCGCCCGCCGCTGGGGCACGTGCTGGCCACCGCGCACGACATGGCGCGCGAGCACCGGGTGATCAGCGCGCTGGCGGGCACCGCCGTGCCGGTGCCCGAGGCGCTGCTGCTGTGCGAGGACCCCGAGGTGATCGGTGCGCCGTTCTACCTGATGCGCGAGGCTCCGGGGCAGGCGCTGCGCCACCGCGAGCAGTGCCCGTGGCTGACCCCCGAGCACGCCACCGCCCTGTCGCACCGGCTGGTGGACGTCCTGGTCGAGCTGCACGCCGTGGACCCCGGCGAGGTGGGGCTGGGCGACTTCGGGCGGCCGGAGGGGTTCCTGGCGCGGCAGGTGGACCGGTGGGGCAGGCAGCTGGAGGCCTCGCGCAGCCGGGACGTCCCCGGCGTGGACCGGTTGCGGCGGGTGCTGGCGGAGACGGTGCCGGTGTCGCGGCGGGCGTCGGTGGTGCACGGGGACTACCGGCTGGACAACGTGCTGGTCACCGAGGACCCGCCGGGCGGGGTGAGCGCGGTGCTGGACTGGGAGATGGCCACCCTCGGCGACCCGCTGGCCGACCTGGGGCTGATGTGCGTGTACTGGGGCGGGCTGGGGCTGGCCGACGACCCGATCACCGGGACGGTGCTCGGGCTGCCGGGGTTCGCCTCCACCGGGGAGATGGTGGCCCGGTACGCCGAGCGCAGCGGCGCGGACGTGTCCGGGCTGGGCTGGTACACGGCGTTCGGGTGCTTCAAGCTCGCGGTGATCGTGGAGGGCATCCACTACCGGTACCGGGGCGGGCAGACGGTGGGGGCCGGGTTCGACCGGATCGGGGAGCTGACGGCACCGCTGGTGCGGCGGGGACTGGCCGAGGCGGGCGCCGGGCGCCCTGGGAGAGCGGGAGAGCAGAGCTGATGGACTTCGCCCACGACGCCACCACCGAGCAGTTGCGGCGGGAGCTGCTGGAGTTCATGGAGGACTTCGTGCTGCCCGCGGAGCCGGTGCTGGCGCGGCAGCTGGCCGAGGCGGACCCGTGGGTCAAGCCGAAGGTGATCGAGGAGCTCAAGGCCGAGGCGCGGCGGCGCGGGCTGTGGAACCTGTTCCTGCCGGACCGGGAGCACGGGGCGGGGCTGACGAACCTGCAGTACGCGCCGCTGGCGGAGATCACCGGCCGCAGCCCGCACCTGGCGCCGGAGGCGCTCAACTGCGCGGCGCCGGACACCGGGAACATGGAGGTGCTGGCGATGTTCGGCAGCGCCGCGCAGCAGCGGGAGTGGCTGCGGCCACTGCTGGACGGGCGCATCCGGTCGGCGTTCTGCATGACCGAGCCGGAGGTGGCGTCCTCGGACGCGACGAACATCGCCACGCGCATCCGGCGCGAGGGCGACGAGTACGTGGTCGACGGGCGCAAGTGGTGGTCGTCGGGGGCGATGAACCCCGAGTGCGCGGTCTTCATCGTGATGGGCAAGACCGATCCGGGCGCGGAGCGGCACCGGCAGCAGTCGATGATCCTGGTGCCGCGTGGGACGCCGGGGGTGCGGGTGGAGCGCGGGATGCGGGTGTTCGGCTACGACGACGCCTCGCACGGCGGGCACGCCGAGGTGGTGTTCGAGGGCGTGCGGGTGCCCGCGTCGAACCTGATCGGCGGGGAGGGCGAGGGGTTCGCGATCGCCCAGGCCAGGCTGGGGCCGGGGCGGGTGCACCACTGCATGAGGTTGATCGGGATGGCGGAGCGGGCGCTGGAGCTGATGTGCAGGCGCGCGCTGGAGCGGGTGGCGTTCGGTCGGCCGCTGGCGGAGCAGGGCGTGGTGCGGGAGTGGATCGCGGAGTCGCGGGTGCGCATCGAGCAGGCGCGGCTGCTGGTGCTCAAGACGGCGTGGCTGATGGACACGGTGGGCAACAAGGGCGCGCACACGGAGATCCAGGCGATCAAGATCGCGGTGCCGCTGATGGCGGAGTGGGTGCTGGACAAGGCGATCCAGGCGCACGGGGCGGCCGGGGTGAGCCAGGACCACCCGCTGGCCGAGCTGTGGGCGTCGGCGCGCACGCTGCGGCTGGCGGACGGGCCGGACGAGGTGCACCGGGTGTCGTTGGCGAAGCGGGAGTTGAAGCGGTACGCGTGAGGGGTGGGCGGGTGCGGTCAGCGCGCCCCTTTACCGAGGGTGGGGCAGGCCACCGGAGACGGTGTGGACGCTGCTGCTCTTGCCCGCGCGCTTCGCACGCCTGCGCGGACGCTCGCCGACCGCGCCGTTCGCGAGCCGCCACTCGGTGCCGCACTGGTGGGCGCCGTGGTTGCCGCACATCGGGCACCGGCCGCTGTCCCAGTGGCCGCCAGAGGAGCGGGGTGACTGCCCTGGGGCGCGACGCCGGGACCGGGTGCGGGCCGCCCTGTCCAGCACCTGCCGCGCGCAGGCGGGGCAACGCCCGTCGGCCAGGTTGTACCAGGACGTGGAGCGGTGGCGATCCCGGCAGGAGGCCTGCTGGCAGGACTGGTGCTCACCGCGCCCCTTCGCCACCTCCCGGGGGCCGAGGGACTGGTGGCACACCCGGTACGCCCGGCAGGCCCGCACGCGGGGCTTGTTCTTCACGGGCCTGCTCGCCGCGCCCGGTCCGGGACCCTCGGGTGAGGAGCGGGGGCGCGCTCCACTGCCGCCTCCCCGCCTACGCCCCCACTGTGCTCCTGGAAGGCGGGAGGAAAACCGCAGAACGGCCGTTTCGGCGGTGTCCGCTTCGGTCAGCGGGAGCGCTCGCGCCAGGCGCGCTCCCAGCGGCGGGTCAGGGCCGGGTAGACCACCGCGTGGCGGAACGGGCCGATCAGGGACAGGTAGGCGCGGCCCAGGCGGCCGTTGGGCTTGACCAGGACGGTCATCCGCAGTTCGTGGCCGTCGTCGCCGGGGGTCCAGCCCCGGTGGACCAGGCCGTGGACGGTCTTGTCCGCCAGTTCGGCCACGGCCTCGTCGGGCAGCGCGTAGACCCCGGTGAACGGGCCGAACATCCGACCGGCGGCGGTCGCGGCCAGGTCCGGGGGCAGGCGGTCGGACAGGGGGCGCACGCGCGCGCCTGGGCCGTGCTCGGGGCGGTCCCAGCCGAGGACGGCGCCCAGGCGCTCGCGGACGGTGAGCAGCAGGCCGCTGTCGTCGGAGCGCTCGGTCGCCTCCAGCAGCGCGGCCAGCACCGCCGGGAAGTCGTCGGGGCCTGCGCCGCCGGAG
>NZ_JBQGCX010000850.1:0-2037 GCF_052038725.1 Actinosynnema sp. | reverse complement strand
GCTCGCGATCGCCTACGCGGCCACGATCGGCGGTCTCGCCACGCTCATCGGCAGCCCCCCGAACCTCGTCCTGGCCGGGCTCGTCGAGCAGAGCTACGGCATCGACGTCAGCTTCGCCGGCTGGATGGTGCTCGGCGTGCCGCTGGCCGTGGTGTTCCTGGCGCTCACGTGGCTCCTGCTCACGCGGGTCATGTTCCGCACGGGCATCGCGGAGGTCGCCGGTGGCCGCGAGCTGGTGCGGGCCCGGCGCCGGGCGCTGGGCCGCATGTCCCGGGGCGAGGTGACGGTCGCGGCGGTGTTCGCCGCCACGGCCCTGCTGTGGGTGTTCCGTCAGCCGCTGGCCGACAGCGCCCTCGGGGCCGCGGTGCCCGCGGTCGGCCTGCTGAGCGACGCCGGCATCGCGGTCGCCGCGCTCGTCGCGCTGTTCCTGGTGCCCGTGGGGCGCGGCGGCGGCGAGGCGGGCGGGGCGCTGGACTGGCCCACGGTGCAGAAGGGCGTGCCGTGGGGGGTGCTGCTGCTGTTCGGCGGCGGGCTCTGCCTGGCCGCAGCCGTGCAGGCCAGCGGGCTCGACGCCTGGATCGGTGAGCGCTTCGAGGGCCTCGCGGTGCTGCCGACGGTCCTGCTGGTCGCGGCGGTGTCCCTCGGCGTGCTCCTCATCACCGAGCTGACGTCGAACACCGCGACCGCGGCGACGTTCCTGCCCGTCCTGGCGGGTGTGGCGGTCGGCATCGGGATCGACCCGCTGCTGCTGCTGGTCCCCGCCGCGCTCGCCGCGACGTGCTCGTTCATGCTGCCGGTCGGCACCCCGCCCAACGCGATCGTCTTCGCCACCGGCCGGGTGTCGATGGGCGAGATGGTGCGTGCGGGGTTCTGGCTCAACCTCATCGGGGTCGGGCTCATCACCGCGACGGTCTACCTGCTCGGGCCGGTGGCCCTCGGCATCGAGCTGTGAGCGGGTGCGGGCCCGGCCCACGAGCCGTTTCCGTGCCGCGCGCGACCGCGGGCGCCGTGCGAGGCTCGTGCCGTGCTGAGGCCGTCCCGTCTGCCGGAGCTGGCGCGCGAGCGGTTCCGCGCCCGGGTGTCCGGGGACCCCGGTGGGGCCCCGGAGTGGGTGCGCGAGATCGCGACCGTCGGCGAGGGCCCCGGGTGGTTCGAGCCCGGCGACGTGGTGTGGCGGGTGCACGGGGACCTCGCGACGCTCGTGGGCGGGGTCGCGGCGCTGCTCGGGCAGGGTGCGCACCCGCTGGCCCTGGCCGGTGTGCAGCGGCACTCCGACTACCGGCAGGACCCGTGGAAGCGCCTCGCCGGCACCGCCCGGTGGCTGGTCGTGTCGACGTTCGGGTCCGAGGAGCTCGCAGGCCGGGAGGCCGGCCGCGTCCGGCGCATGCACCGCCGGGTGCGCGGGGTGGACGACGCGTCCGGCCAGGCGTACTCCGCCTCGGACCCGGACCTGCTCCGCTGGGTGCACCTGGCGTTCACCGACGCGTTCCTCGCCGCGCACGAGGCCCTCGGTGAGGACCTGCGACCCCGCTTCGGGCCGCGCTGGCCCGACGAGTACGGCCGCCGCTGGGCCCGCAGCGCCCAGGCCCTCGGCGCCACCGACCTGCCGGCCTCGTGCGCGGAGCTCGAAGAGGCCCTCGCCGCGTACGCGCCCGTCCTGCAGCCGGTGCCGGCGGACCTGCGCGCGTTCCTGTCGGCTCCCCCCGGCCTCAGCGCACCCGAGCAGGCGTTCTACCGGGGGCTGTCCGGGGCCGCGGGGCTCCTGCTGTCGCCGCGGCTGGCACCGCTGGCCGGCGTGCCCGGACGCGACCGTCGTGACCTGCTGCACCGCGCCCGCCTGCAGGGCACCGCGGTGCAGCTGCGGGGGCTGCGGCTCGCCCTGGGCGAGCGGAGCCCGTCGGAGCAGGCCGCGCTGTGGCGGCTCGGCACCGGTCCGCGGCCGTCCTGGGCCGACGCGGCCTGAGCGACCGCGCGGCACCGAGCGGTCGTCGCGGGGACGGTCCGGGGCCCGGGAACGGCGACGCCCCCGGTCCCGAA
>NZ_JBQGCX010000849.1:0-2291 GCF_052038725.1 Actinosynnema sp. | reverse complement strand
GCGGGCGAACCCAGGGCAGTGCGCCCCTCAGACGAGGCAGGGCTAGCGCACCCCGCGGGCGAGCCCAGGGCAGTGCGCTCCTCAGACGGGGCCGGACCAGCGCATCCCGCGGGCGAGCCCAGGGCGACGCAGCCTGCTGAGGACGAGGCCAGGGCAGCACGGCCTTCCGGCGAGCCCAGGACAACGCAACCCGCGGGCGGCGGAGCAGGACCAGCGCACCCTTCGGCTACGGCCGACTCTGGGCGCCCCACCGGTGAGGCGGGACCAGCACAGCCTTCAGGCGCGGCTGGGCCGGACGAAGCGGGTTCGGCGTCAAGATCAAACGACACGACCTCGGCGCAAGGCCAAGTCCCGGCACGGAATTCGACCGGGACGCAGAGCCGAACTCCGCCACGTAATTCACCTTCAGCGCAGGGTGGAGTTCCAGCAGCACAGGGTCGGGCTCCAGCACAAAACTCGCCTTCCCCCCAGGACAAGGCCCTCGCACGGGGTCCGGCCCGCACCGAGGTGCTGGCCAGAATCCGCGCGGCCCTGCGCGACAAGCCCGTGGCCACCGCAGTGCCCCGCGCCTACCGCCGGGCGGGCGAGCGCGGCCCTGGCGACGTGGACCTGCTCGCCGAGCGGTTGCGCGACTACCGGGCGACCGTGACCTTCACGTCCCCCGCAGACCTGCCCAAGACCCTCTCCTCCCTGACAACGGGCAAGGTGCTGGCCGCTCCAGCCATCCCGCAGGAGTGGCTGCCCGACGCGGCACGCGAGGTCACCGACCTGGCGGACCTGCGCGAGTTCGACGCGGTGGTGACCTGCTGCCGGGTGGCCGTGGCGGAAACGGGCACGATCGTGCTGGACCACGACGCCCCCGACCAGGCCGAACGCGCGTGGACCCTGGTCCCCGACCACCACGTGGTCGTGGTCCGGCGAGCCCAGGTCGTCATGGGCGTGCCGGACGCGGTCGCCGAACTGACCGGCGTGCGCACCCAGACCTGGATCAGCGGCCCGTCCGCGACCAGCGACATCGAGCTGGAACGCGTCGAGGGCGTGCACGGCCCCCGACAGCTCGACGTGGTGATCGTGTAGCCACCACGACCTACGACCGCTCCACCAGCTTCACCAACTCCACCTCCCCGTCATCGAACCAACGCACCAACCACGCACCCACAGACCACGCCACACCGCATCGCGGCAGACCACACGCCGCACCCGGACCGCCCCGCCGGACACTTCATGATTTTAGTGAATCCGCAGGTAGCCCCACCACTACCCGGACAGCCTCACGAACGAGTGAACTTCCCCCTGTCCAACGAGGACAGCACCTGTCCGCGATCGCTGCCAGGGTGTGCGCCATGTCCGCACTCGACTGGAACCTGACCCTGCGCGACCAGTGGGAGCACCACTGGGAGCACCAGCTCAAGCCCAGGCTCGCCGACCTCACCGACGCCGAGTACTCCTGGTCCCCCACCCCGGACGCCTGGAGCGTGCGCCCGCGCGGCGCATCCCAGGCCCCCCTCCACGCGGGAGCGGGCGACTTCACCATCGACTTCGCCTTCCCCCAACCAGTCCCACCGCCGTTCACCACCATCTCCTGGCGCCTCGGCCACGTCATCGTCGGCGTGCTCGCCATGCGCAACGCGGCCCACTTCGGCGCACCCCCGGCCGCCTACGAGACCTGGGACTACGCGGGCACGGCCGCAGCCGCGCTGGAGCAGTTGGAGACCCAGCTGGCGCGCTGGACCGAGGGCGTGCGCGCCCTGGACGACACCGCGCTGGCCACCCAGGTCGGCGAGAGGGAACCGGCCTTCCCCGAACGCACCATGGCCGACCTGGTCCTGCACATCCAGCGCGAGCTGATCCACCACCTGTCCGAGGTCTGCCTGCTGCGCGACCTCCACCACCACACCGGAGCGCACCGATGAGCCGCCACGTCCAGATCACCTTCGACTGCCGCTCCCCCAAGGCCCTCTCCGCGTTCTGGCGCGAGGTCCTGGGCTACGTCCACCCCGGCCCGCCCGGCGTGGACCTGCCGGAGGGCGCCGACCCCCTCCAGGCCTGGGACGAGTTCCTGGACCGGATCGGCGTTCCGGAGTCCGAGCGCGACGCCCGCTCCGCCATCGAGGACCCCGAGGGCCGCGCCCCGAGGCTGTTCTTCCAGCGGGTCCCCGAGGACAAGGTGGTGAAGAACCGGGTGCACCTGGACGTGCGCGTCGCGCCCGAGCTGCGCGGCGAGGAGCGGATGGCCGCGCTGGAGGCCGAGTGCGCGCGGGTCGTGGCGCTCGGCGCGACCAGGCTCAGCC
>NZ_JBQGCX010000848.1:0-2377 GCF_052038725.1 Actinosynnema sp. | reverse complement strand
ACCGCCGACCTCCGCACCGAGATCACCACCCCGAGCGATCTCGCGTTCGCCATCACCAGGGAGTTCGACGCCTCGCGCGAGCTGGTGTTCGCGGCCTTCACCGAGCCCCGGCACGTCTCCCGCTGGCTGCTGGGCCCGGACGGCTGGTCGATGCCGGTGTGCGAGATCGACCTGAGAGAGGGCGGCGCGTGGGAGTACCGGTGGCGCAGCGACGCCGACGGGGCCGAGTTCGGCATGTCCGGGCGCTACCGCCTGGTGGACCGCCCGCGCAGGCTGGTCAACACCGAGGTGTTCGAGGGGCAGGAGTCGGTGGTGACCACGGAGTTCACCGAGGTCGGCGCCCGACGCACGAGGGTGGTGCAGACCTCGGTCTTCCCGAGTCGGGAGCTGCGGGACGCGGTCCTGGCCAGCGGCATGGAAGGGGGAGTCAGCACCAGCCACCACCGGCTGGCCGGATTGCTCCCCCTCCTGGCGGAGGGGGCCTGATGGGGTGAGGCGCGCCGATCGGTGCTGATTCTCTTCGATTCCGTGATTCTGTGATTCCGCGTCCGTGACGTCGGCAATTCCACTGTATTCCAATCTTCTCTACCGGCAATCGCCCGGCGCCGAAACTGAAGGTGGTGGTCAACCGAGGCCATTTCGTGTCATGCTCCGACCGTGATCCCCCGCTTTTCCCCACGTGGCACGTGGATTTCCGGGACCGATGTGGCGGGTGTGCCGGAGGAGTTACGGGAAGAAGGCGCGTTCCTGCCGTACCCGTTGTTCTCCGAGCCGCCGCTGACCGGTCCCGCCGTGCGCGAGTCCGCGCTGGCCGAGCACAGCCTGGGCAGGCTCGACGAGGCGTCGAGCCGCTTCGCCGAGCTGCCCGGCTTCGCGCGCGCCACGAGGGTCCGCGACGCGTGCGCGTCGGCGGGGATGGCCGGGTACCCGGTGGCGCTGCGCGAGGCGCTGGCGGTGTCCCTCGACCCGCGCCACGGCGCCCCGGAGCAGGTGGTCGCGCCCCACCTGCGCGGGGTCGAGCTGGGTTTCGCCAAGGTGGCGCAGGGCGCTGACACCGGGGACCCGGACCTGCTGGGCGAGGTGGCCGCGGCGCTGACCGGTCGCGACCACCGCCCGGACGAGCCGCTGCGCCGAGGTCAGGGCTGGCTGGGGCCGAGCCGGGAGCGGGCGTGGCTGCTGACGCCGACGAGCGCGCACCTGGCGGGCGCGCTGGCCCAGTGGACGGTGTGGGTGCAGGCGAGGCCCACCCTGCCCAGGGTGGCCCGCCTGGCGCTGGCGCACCTGCAACTGGAGCTCCTGCAACCGTTCGCGGTCCCGGACGGTCACGTGGCGCGCCTGTTCACCATGCTGGAGCTGGTGCGCGAGGGGATGCTGCGCACCTCGGTGCTGCCCCTGTCGGTGTGGCTGGACCGCACGGGCGACGAGTACCGCGAGCAGGTCAGGCACGTGGTGCGGACCGGCGAGCACGGCCCGTGGGTGGAGTTCTTCGCGCGGGGCGTCCGCGAACTGGCGGACGCCCAGGTGAGCCTGCTGGCGAACCTGGAGTCCCTGGCGGCGGCCTACCGCGCCAGGTTCCCCGAGGGCAGCAGGCTGGCCAGGGTGGCCACCTCCCTGCTCGGCTTCCCGGCGATCGACCACCCGACCCTGTGCGAGGCCGAGGGCCTGACCTTAAAGGGCGCGACCCTGCTGACGGACCGCCTGGTGGCCGAGGGCGTCCTGTACCCCTGGGAGTCCAGGCGCTACCGCAAGGTCTTCCTCTGCCCCGAAGCCCTAGCCCTCCTCCGCCCATGACCACCAAGCGCGCCGCGAGGAGCCATCACCGCCCCCGGTTCCCCCACTCACCCCTACCCGCCCGCCCCGGTCCCCCCACTCCCACCATCCCGACGCTCCCGACACTCCCGCCGAACCCGCCGCAGGTAGTGCCCGGCATCCCGCTCCCGCCCCACGGCCGAGAGCACCCAAGCCATCCGCCTCAACCCGGCGACAACCCGCCAGTGCTCCCCGGAAAGCACGGCGATCTCCAACTCCTCCTCGGCGCACTCCAACGCCCAATGCCCCCGCCCAGCAGCAAGGTGCACCACACCCCGCCGCCGCAAGGCGACAACCGCACCCCCACGCCCCAACCCGTCACACCCACCGCAGGCGCCACCCGCGCAGCCCCCGCCGCCCGCGCAGTCCCCGCCACCTACGCAGCTCCCGCCGCTCGCGCAGTCCCGGTCCGCGCAGTCCCCGCCGCTCGCGCAGTTCCCGCACCCCGCGCATTTCCCGCCGTCCGCACTGCTCGCGCCGTCCGCGCTGCTCGCGCCGTCCGCACTGCTCGCGCCATCCGTACTACTCATGCCGTCTGCGCCACCTGCGCCGTCCGCGCCACCTGCGC
>NZ_JBQGCX010000847.1:0-1825 GCF_052038725.1 Actinosynnema sp. | reverse complement strand
CGACCTCGGCGAGCGCGCCGTCGTGGTCGCCGCCGACCGGGCGGGCGCGCTCGCCGCGCTGGAGGCGCTGGCCGCCGACGAGCCCTCGCCCGCCCTGGTCACCGGGCGCGCGGACGTCACCGGCCGCACGGTGCTCGTGTTCCCCGGCCAGGGCGGCCAGTGGGTGGGCATGGGCGCCCGGCTGCTCGACGAGTCCCCGGTGTTCGCCGAGCGGGTGGACGAGTGCGCGGCGGCCGTCGACCCCCTGGTGGACTTCCGCGTGGTCGACGTGCTGCGCGGCGGCGACCTGAGCCGGGTGGACGTCGTCCAGCCGGTCGCGTTCGTCGTCATGGTCGCGCTGGCCCGGCTGTGGCGCTCGGTCGGCGTCGAGCCCGACGCGGTGGTCGGCCACTCGCAGGGCGAGATCGCCGCCGCCTGCGTCGCGGGAGCGCTCTCACTGGCCGACGCGGCCCGCGTGGTCGTGCTGCGCAGCCGGGCCATCGCCGCCGGGGCGGGCGGCGGCGGCATGGCCTCGATCCCGCTGCCGCGCGCGGAGGTCGAGCGGCTGATCACCGGCACCGGCGTGTCCGTGGCGGCGGTCAACGGCCCCGGCTCGGTGGTCGTCTCCGGGGACGTCGACCCGCTCGTGGCGCGGGTGGAGGGCGCGCGCAGGCTGCCGGTGGACTACGCCTCGCACTCGCCCGCCGTCGACGTGCTGCGCGGGCGGCTGCTGGCCGACCTCGCGCGGGTCACGCCCCGACCGGCCGCGATCCCGATGCTGTCCACCGTCACGGGGAAGTGGCTGGACGGCGCCGAGTTGGACGCCGACTACTGGTTCGCCAACCTGCGCGAGCCGGTCCGCTTCGCCGACGCGGTCACCGAGCTCGCCGGGGCGGACTGCGCGGCGTTCGTGGAGGTCGGGGCGCACCCGGTGCTCACCGCCGCGATCCAGGACGTCCTGGGCGAGCGGACCGCCGTGGTCACCGGCACGCTGCGCCGCGACGACGGCGGCCTCGACCGGTTCCTGCGCTCCGCCGCCGCGCTGCACGTGCGCGGCGTGCCCGTCGACTGGGCCCCCGTCTTCGAGGGCCTGGACGCCCGGCGCGCCGACCTGCCCACCTACCCGTTCCAGCGCGCCCGCCACTGGCTCCAGGAGGCCGAACCCGACGCCCGGCAGGCGGGCGGCGACGACCCGCTGTGGGCGGCGGCGCGCGACGCCGACGGCCTGTGCGCCGAGCTGGAGCTCACCGAGCCCGACCAGCGCGCCGCGCTGCGCGCCGTCCTGCCCGCGCTGACCGCCTGGCACGAGCGCAGGAGCGAGCGGGCCCTGCTGGACTCCTGGCGCTACCGGATCACCTGGCGCACCCTGCCCGAACCGCCCGAGTCCGCCCCGCGCGGCGACTGGCTCGTCGTCGGACCGCACCCCGACCTGCTGGCCGACCTGCTGCCCGGCGCCGCGCTCGACCCCGGCGCCGCCGACCGCGCCGCCCTCGCCGACCTGCTCCGCCCGCACACCGCCGTCGCGGGCGTCCTTGCCACGCCGGGCGCCGACGTGCTCACCCTGGTCCAGGCGCTCGGCGACGCGGGCGCCACCGCGCCGCTGTGGTGCGCCACCACCGGGGCCGTCGCGATCTCCCCGCACGACGGCCCGCCGGACCCCGCCCAGGCCGCCACCTGGGGACTGGGCCGCGTCGTCGCGCTGGAGCACCCCGGCCGCTGGGGCGGGCTGGTCGACCTCGCCGACCCCGCCGACCCGCGCCAGCGCCGCAGGCTCGCCGCCGTCCTCGCCGGACCCGGCGTCGACGACGGAGGTGAGGACCAGGTCGCCATCCGCGCGCAGGGCGTG
>NZ_JBQGCX010000846.1:0-6731 GCF_052038725.1 Actinosynnema sp. | reverse complement strand
AAGCACGTCCTCGGCAAGTACGGCATGGCCGACCGGGAGCAGGTGGCCGCGGACGTGCGGCGGCACGTGCAGTGACCGGTGTGGGTAGGCGGGGGACCGCCCCGCCTCACCCCGCGAGCGATACCGGGCCGACCGGCCCGCCGACCAGCATGGGGAGCACCAGCCGCAGCGAGAACACGGAGGCCCCATGCGCACCACCGGGAAGATCGCGGCACTGCTCGGAACCACCACCGCGCTGCTCGCCCTGACCACCGGCTCGGCCACCGCCGGACCCGAGCACCACAACACCGACCCGCTGGGCACCGGGTGCGCCTCGGGCGCGAGCACCATCCGCTCGGGCTCGGTCGGCGGCATCAACTACGAGATCCGCTACTCGGCGGGCTGCGGCACCAACTGGGTCCGCGTCCCCGCCCTCAGCGGCACGGTCTACATGGTGATCCGCTCCGACTGGGGCGGCTCGGCCGTGGGCGGCTACCAGACCGGCAGCGGCGGCTCGCACTGGACGCCGCAGGTCTACGCGCCCGGCGGCACCTGCGTCACCTTCTGGGTGCAGCGCATCGGGAGCGGCGACCCGGCCACCGGCAACGTCCGCCTCGGCTGAGCCGCGCCGCGCCCGCGCCGCCCGGACTCGGGGGTCCGGGCGGCGCAGGTGATCACCCGCAGCTCAGCACCGGGTTCGCCCAGTCGGCGTGGTCGTGCGCGTTGCCGTCACCGCCGTCGGTCACCCGGAACGAGAGCACCCGTGCCCCCGACGTGTCGACGCTGATCGGCTCGGCCGCGCTCCGCCCGGTCAGCACCGGGCTCCGGTACACCTGCCGCCCGTCCGCGAGCACCTCGAACCGGACGCTGCCCGTGCCCCCGGTCTCGTCGTCGACCCCGACCACGGCGGTCAACCGCGAGCACCGGCCACCGGTGTGCACCCGGAACTCCGAGTCCGCGTGCGCCCCGACGCCGGAGTCGACAGCGCTGCCCCGCAAGCGGATCGGGTTGCCGTCCCCGCCCGCGTCCTCGCCGTTGCTGCGGTCGCGCTCGATCGGCCCCCACCCGTTGCGCTCGTCCAGGAACTCCAGCGCCGACACCCGCGCCTCACCGCGGGGCGCGCTCGGCACGGCGGTGAAGTCCCGGCTCAGCGCCGTGGTCCCCTTGCCCGCCACCACGTCCACGAGCACCGGCCTGGTCCCGGTCGGCCCGCCCTCGCGGGTGATCACCACCCGCGCCGACCCGCCGGACAGGTCCACCGACGCGGGCGTCGCCGTCCAGCCGTCCGGCACGCCCACCCTCGCCCGCGCGGGCGACGGGCACGGCCGGGTCACCACCAGCTCGGCCTCCACCCGACCGCCCGGCTCCAGCGCGGTGTCGGCGGCGTTCAGCTCCACGGCGGGCACGCAGTCCACCTGTCCGCCCAGCTCGCCCGTGACCGCCTCGGCCGGGGTGAGCGGGCGCAGCAGCACCGAGTACGCGTACTCGGTCCCGGCCTCGACCTGGTACGGCTGGAGCGGTTCGTGGAACGTCTCGCCGACGCCGGTGACCCGGTGCGCGGCGTGCAGCGTGGTCCAGCCGTCGTTCTCCTCGAGCGCGAACGGGTAGGCGGCCCGGTCCAGGTCGTCGTGCCGCGACACCCGCACGTCCAGGTCGCCGGCCACCAGCAGGCCCGAGCGCCCGTCGGACAGCGTCGCCCACCGGGTGTCCGCGTGGTTCCCGAAGTCCTGCGGCTTGTAGTAGTCGTGGAACTGCTCGTCCACAGTGGACTTGTAGAGGCCGATCGGGTCGCCGGACCTGCGGTCGTCGTAGTTCTCGCCCGGCCCGCGCCCGTACCAGGTGAACCGCCGGTACCGCTCCGGAACCTTCACCGTGAAACCGATGCCGGGCAGGTAGCCCAGATCCCGCATCGCGCCCCGCGCGGCGACCCGGTGCCCGACGTGGATCTCCCCGTCGCCGGTGATCCGGTAGGTGAAGGTCTGCCCGAACGACGACCCCGCCACGGCCTGCGCCGTCGACTTCACCGTGACGACCGCGTCCGCCGAGTCCCGGCCCACCTCCACGCTCGACGGCGTGGTGGTCAACCGGTCCAGGCCGGCCCGGTACCAGGAGGTGTCCTCGCTCATGAACTCGTTGGACAGCGGCGCGCGCCACGCGTCCAGCTCCGGCCCGGCGGTGAGCAGCTCGTCCCCGCGCACCCGCATCGACGTGAGCGCCCCGGTCCTCTTGCTGATCGCGTAGCGGAAGCCCTGGCCGGACACCACGACCTCGTTCTCGTCCTGCGTCGTGGTGGTGCTGCCCGAGCGGGTTCCCGTGTGCAGCCCGGCGATCCGGTCGCCGCCGAGCGGGAACTGGGCGATGCCGACGTCGTTGCCCGCCCGGTCGGTGGCGCGCACGGTCAGCAGGCGCTCGGTGACCGCCGACCGGTCCGGCAGCTCGACCACGCCCGGCACGAGCGGGCCCCGGTGGTCGTCCACCACGCGCCCGTTGTCCGTGACCTCCCAGCGCAGCTCCAGGTCGTCGGTGCCGGTGAACTGCCGCTCGCTCACGATCGTGAGCCGGTTGTCCGCGAACGAGAACCGGATGGGGGAGTGGACCGCCATCAGCTCGGTGGTCTCCGGCTGCGGCCTGCGGTCCGCCCACACCAGCCCGTCCACGCCGCCGGTGCCCGCGCCGTACGACTGCTGCCGTCCCTTGTCCTGCACGGTCTCGAAGTCCAGCGCCAGCACCGCCGTGCCCTTGG
This sequence comes from Actinosynnema sp., assembly GCF_052038725.1. Lineage (NCBI taxonomy): Bacteria > Bacillati > Actinomycetota > Actinomycetes > Pseudonocardiales > Pseudonocardiaceae > Actinosynnema > Actinosynnema sp. The sequence continues at coordinate 4,009 of NZ_JBQGCX010000846.1, read as the reverse complement.
GATCGGCGGCCAGCTCGGACCCGGTCAGCGCCCGGTGGTAGATCCGCACCTGGTCGATCGCGCCGTGCGCCATCCGGGTGCGCACGTTCTCCTGCATGGTCTCGGAGTTGCGCCCGATGTTCACCGGCCAGTGCGACGGGTCGACCGTCCCGGTGAAGGCGGTCTCCGCGACCTGCTGCCCGTCGATCAGCAGCCGCAGCGCCGTGCCGTCGAACGTGCCGGTGACGCGGTGCCAGTTCCCGGTCCAGTCGGCGGGCACCGTTGCCCGGACGGTGCGCCAGGTCCCGCTGTGCACGAAGAACTCCAGCGTGCTCGCGTCGGACATCTTCAGCGCGTACTGGTGATCGCCCTTGGCGATGACCGTGAAGTCGCCGGTCCACGCGTCCGGCTTGACCCAGGCGTCCAGGGTGAGCCCGTCGCGGACCCCGTCGAACCTGCGGTCCCGGTAGACCTCGACGAAGTCGTCCAACCCGCTGAGCCGCAACGCCTTCCCGCGCGGTCCGTCCACTCGGGACGGTTTGCCGGACAGCCACGCCAGGATGCCGTTCGCGTCGTCCGGGGTCGTGTATAGGGGAAGGGCGATGTTCTGCTCCGCCCAGTCCCAGACGAACCCGCCCTGCACCTGCGGGTAGGCGCGCACCACGTCCCAGAACTCCTTGAAGTTCCCCAGGCTGTTGCCCATCGCGTGCGCGTACTCGCCCATGATGATCGGCTTGGTCGTCGTGCGCGCCTTCGCCTCCAGGCTCGACGGCGACGGGTAGCGCGGCCCGGACACGTCCGCGAACGGCGCGTCGCCGTCCGGCACGTTCGGCTGGTGGTAGAGCGGCCGGGTGTCGCGGGCCCGCGCCAGCTCGGCCATCGCGTGGTGCGCCCTGCCCAGCCCGGCCTCGTTCCCGGTGTCCCACATGACCACGCTGGGGTGGTTCTTGTCCCGCTGGAGCATCCCGGTGAACCGGTCCAGGAACGCGTCCTGCCACTCGGGCCGCTCGGCCAGGCAGTCGTTCGGGCAGTTGTCGTGGTGGTGCGTCTCGGTGTCGACCTCGTCGGCGATCATCAACCCGCTGCGGTCGGCCAGCTCGTAGAAGTGCGGGTCGCTGGGGTAGTGCGAGGTGCGCACCGCGTTGACGTTGAACCGCTTCATCAACCGCACGTCCTCCTCCTGCTCCTCGCGGGTGACGTGCCTGCTGCCGCGCACGCTCGTCTCCGCGCGGTTGACCCCCCGGAACAGCACCCGCTTCCCGTTGACCTTGAGCTGCCGGTCGACGATCTCGATCTCCCGGAACCCCACGGGCTGCCTGCCGGTCTGGACCACCTGCCCGTCCCGCAGCAGCTCCACCCGCAGCTCGTACACGTTCGGCGTCTCGTCGGTCCACTTCACGGGGTTCGCCACCCGCCCGCCCACGACCGGCACCTCGGTCCCGCTCGGGTCGAACAGCCTGGTCCGCACCGAGTGCCCCTCGGTCGGGCCGCCGAGCACGACGTCCGCGCTGAGCGCCGCGTCCCGGTACTCCGCGTCCAGGTCGGTCCTGATCGTCACGTCCGCCAGGTAGGTCCTCGGCGTGGAGTACAGCCAGACCTCGCGGAAGATCCCGGAGAACCGCCACTGGTCGAAGTCCTCCAGGTGCGACCCGGAACCCCAGCGGTGCACCTGCACCCGGACGGTGTTGCGCCCCGGCTTGAGCCTGCCGGTGACGTCGAACTCGGCGGGCGTGTACCCGCCCTGGTCGTACCCGACGTACTCCCCGTTGACCCACACGAAGTAGCCGCTGGTCACGCCCTCGAACCGGAGCAGCGTGCGGTCCCACTCGGCGGGCAGGTCGAACTCCCTCTCGTACACGCCGGTCGGGTTCACGTCGCGCGGCACGGACGGCGGGGCGTCCGGGTACATCTCCGTGGGGATGTTGCGGAACACCGGGTGGTCCAGGAAGTCGGTCTGCCAGGTGTGCGGCACCGACACCGTCCGCCAGCCCTCCTCCGTCTCGCGGACGTCCTCGGGCCTGTCGAACATCCTGATCCGCCACTCGCCGTTCAGGCTGAGCCGCCGCTCGGGCTTCAGGTCCGGGTGCGGCGGCTCCTGGTTCTCCCCGGTCATCCGGGGGTCCTCCAGGTACGCGAGCGCGTCCACGGGGTCGACGGGGCGGGCCCGCGCGGTCGCGGGAGTCAGGAGTGAGAGCGCTACCACCGTGGCTACGACGACACGACGCATGTCTTCGGAAGCTAGGGCCGCGCGGAGAAGACCGTCAACGGATGTCCGGGTTTCTGTCCGGCACGCCCTCGCGGCCGGGCGCGGACCCGACCCCGGTCAGCCCGCCCCGACGGCGGCCCGGATCTCCGCCTCGCCCGCGTTGGCCCCGGTGCACACCAGCGCGACGCTGCGCCCGGCGAACCGCTCGGGTTCGGCCAGGTAGGCGGCCAGCGGGGCGGCGCCCGCGCCCTCGGCGAGGGTCTGCCCGTCGCGCAGCATCACCCACTGGGCGTGCCGGACCGCCGCGTCGTCCACGAGCCGGAAGTCGCTCAGGCGCGCCCGCAGCACCCGTTGCGGCAAGGCGAACCCGCTGCCGGTCGCCAACCCCTCGACCGCCGTGCGGTTGGGCCGCGCGACGAGCTCGCCCGCCCGCCACGAGTCGTGCGCGGCCGGTGACGCCGAGGTCTGCACGGCGATGACCTCGCAGTCCGGGGCGAGCGCGGCGGCGACCAGGCACGCGGCGGCGGCCCCGCTGCCGCTGCCCACCGGCACGATCACCACGTCCAGGTCGGGCCGCTGCTCGAACAGCTCCAGGTAGGCGGTGGCCACGCCCGCGATGATCTCCGGCTCGTCCGCCGCGCTGACCAGCCGCATCCCGCGCTCGCGGGCCAGCAGGGCGGCGTGCTCCCGCGCCTGGTCGAACGTCCCGCCCGCCTCCACCAGCTCCGCGCCCAGCGCGCGCACGGCGGCGGCCTTCAGCGGGTTCGGGTCGACCGGCATCACGATCGCGCAAGGCACGTCGAACAGCGCCGCCGCGTGGGCGAGCGACTGCGCGTGGTTGCCGGTCGAGTAGCCGACCACCCCGCGCCGCCGGGCCTCGGCGTCCAGCCCGGCCAGCAGGTTCAGCCCGCCGCGCACCTTGAACGCGCCGGTCGGCTGCACGTTCTCGTGCTTGATCAGCACACCGGGCCCGAGGCCGGGCGCGGGGCGCAGCGGCGTCGGGGGGAGGTGGGCGCGCACGGTCCGCCGGGCGCGCAGCAGGTCGGGGAAGGTGGGGATTCGCACGCCCTCCACGGTGCCAGCGCGACAGCCATAGAACCAGGTGTGATTTTCTTCCAAACGATAGTCTCCGTCTATGGATCTGACCCGGTTGCGCGTGCTGGTGGCCATCGCCGACGAGGGCTCGGTGACGGCGGCGGCCGAGGCGCTGCACTACGCGCAGCCCTAGGTCAGCCACCACCTGGCCAAGCTGGAGGCCGAGACCGGCGTCGCCCTGGTGCGGCGCGTCGGCCGGGGCGTCCGCCTCACCGAGGCGGGCGAGCTGCGGGTCGACCGGGCCCGCGAGATCCTGGGCCGGGTGGAGGCCGTGCGCGCCGAGCTGTCCGCCCACGCCGGCCTGCGCGCCGGCCGCGTCCGCCTGGCCGCGTTCCCCTCGGCCCTGGCCACCCTCGTGCCGCTCGCCGCCGCCCAGCTCGCCGCCGACCACCCCGGCGTCGAGCTGGCCCTGACCGAGGCCGAACCCGAGCGGGCCCTCACCGCGCTCCGGCACGGCGAGGTCGACCTCGCCCTGGTCTTCGACCACCCCGACACCCCGGACCAGCCCCGAGGCACCACCCTGCACCCGCTGCTGCGCGAACCCCTCTACCTGATCACCCGCAAGTCCGACCGCACCGGCCGCACCCCGGCCGACCACGCCGACCGCCGCTGGATCGCGGGCTGCCCGCGCTGCCGCGCCCACCTGATCGCCACCTGCGAGCGCGCGGGCTTCACCCCGGAGGTCGACTTCGAGACCGACGACCACGTCGCCGTGCAAGCCCTGGTCGC
>NZ_JBQGCX010000845.1:0-2118 GCF_052038725.1 Actinosynnema sp. | reverse complement strand
GTGCGTCAGCTCCCACACCGGCAGGTCCGCCGGGTGCAGCCACACCGGGGCCCCGGTCGCCTCGGACAGCGCGGGCGCCACCCGGACGTGGTCGTCGTGCGCGTGCGTGGCCAGGATCGCGACCACCCGCCGCCCGGCGATCAGCTCCAGGATCGGCTCCACCGCGTGCGGCGCGTCGATCACCACGCACTCGCTGTCGTCGCCGACGACCCAGATGTTGTTCTCGACGTCGAAGGTCTGCCCGTCCAGCGAGAACGTGCCGGACGAGGTGGCGTGGTCGACGCGCGCGGTCACAGCTGGACCACCGAGCGCAGCACCTGGCCGCCGTGCATCTTGTCGAACGCGGCCTCGACGCCGTCCAGCGCGATCGTCTCGGTGACGAACGCGTCCAGGTTGAGCCTGCCCTGCTGGTACAGGTCGACCAGCATCGGGAAGTCGCGCGAGGGCAGGCAGTCGCCGTACCAGGACGACTTGAGCGCCCCGCCGCGCGAGAACACGTCGATGAACGGCAGCTCCAGCGTCATCTCCGGCGTCGGCACGCCCACCAGGACCACGGTCCCGGCCAGGTCGCGGGCGTAGAACGCCTGCTTCCAGGTCTCCGGGCGGCCCACCGCGTCGATCACCACGTCCGCGCCGAACCCGCCGGTCAGCGCCTGGATGGCCTCGACGGCGTCGGTCTCGCGGCTGTTCACCACGTCCGTCGCGCCGAACCCGCGCGCCCACTCCAGCTTGGCCGCGTCCACGTCGACGGCGATGACCTTCGACGCGCCCGCGAGCTTCGCGCCCATGACGGCCGCGTTGCCGACGCCGCCGCAGCCGATGACCGCGACCGTGTCGCCCCGGCGGACGTTGCCGGGGTTGATCGCCGCGCCGATGCCCGCCATGACGCCGCAGCCGAGCAGGCCCACGGCGGCGGGGGAGGCCGACGGGTCGACCTTCGTGCACTGGCCGCTGTGCACCAGGGTCTTCTCGGCGAACGCGCCGATCCCCAGCGCGTTGGTCAGCGGGGTGCCGTCCTCCAGCGTCATCGGCTGGGCGGCGTTGTGCGTGTTGAAGCAGTACTGCGGCTTGCCCTTGGCGCACGCGCGGCACGAGCCGCACACCGCGCGCCAGTTGAGGACGACGAAGTCGCCGGGCGCGAGGTCGGTGACGCCCTCGCCGACCTCCTCCACGATCCCCGCGGCCTCGTGGCCGAGCAGGAACGGGAACTCGTCGTTGATGCCGCCCTCGCGGTAGTGCAGGTCGGTGTGGCAGACCCCGCAGGTCTGCACCCTGACGACGGCCTCACCCGGACCGGGGTCGGGGATGATGATCGTCTCCACGGTCACCGGCTGGCCCTTGGCCTTGGCGACGACGCCACGGACGCGGTGCGGCATGTACCGCCCCTCCCTGCTTGTTGCGCTGACAACTGATCGGTAGCGACGTTACGCGATCCCCTCGGGGGCGGCGCACGTTGACCTCGAGGTGTCGCGCGCGCCCCGGCGTCCACAGTGGACGAGCGTTCACCAGGGGAGTTGCGCGCACACCCCGCCGAGAGATGAAATCACTATCGGTGATATCAAGCGCGTTCGCCGTACCTCCTGGTGGGGTACACCCTTTGTTGAACGTGTGCGCAGACGTGAGGAGCACCGTGGAGGACCGCACGATCGCAGATCGCTACCGGTTGACGGAGCGGATCGGCGCAGGTGGCATGGGCGTGGTCTGGCGCGCCCAGGACCAGCGGTTGCACCGCGTAGTCGCCGTCAAGGAACTGCGCCCCGGAATCGCGTTCGACGAGGCCTACACCGAGCGGGCGATCCGCGAGGGCCGGATCGCCGCACGGCTCCAGCACCCGAACGTGATCGCCCTCTACGACGTGGTCGAGCACGACGACCGGCCGTGGCTGATCATGGAGTACCTGCCGTCCAAGAGCCGGGCGGCGCTGCTGGCCGAGCGCGGCAGGCGGCCCGCCGACGAGACCGTGCGGCTGGGCATCCAGCTCGCGTCCGGGCTCGTCGCCGCCCACCACGCGGGCGTGGTGCACCGGGACGTGAAGCCGGGCAACGTGCTGGTGACCGAGTTCGGCACGGTCAAGATCACCGACTTCGGCACCTCGCGCGCCGCCGACGAGGTCACGAT
>NZ_JBQGCX010000844.1:0-2847 GCF_052038725.1 Actinosynnema sp. | reverse complement strand
GTGCTGCCCGGCCTGCGCGAGCGGTGGCCGGTCTACTTCGCGGCGACCCTGGTGGCGGGCAGGTCGTCGCGGACCACGACCTGGAGGTAGTCGTCGTGCATCCGGGCCAGCGCGTACAGCCGATGCGCGCCGGGCTCGGCGGACTGGGCGGCGTCGGCGGCGCTGAACCCGATCTGGGCGCGACCGCTGCGCAGGCGCTCCAGGTTGTCCAGCGAGCCCGCCGTGGCGGCCACCTCGGGGGCGGGGACGCCGGGGTCCCGGCTCCAGGCGCCCGCGAGCGCGGTGCTGAGCTTGGAGTAGACGCCGCCGGTCGAGCCGCTGGCGATGGTGAGGCGGACCGAGGAGAACTCCCCCGAGCAGCCGGAGAGCGCCACGGAGGCCAGCGCGAGCAGCGCCGCGAGGGCGGCGCGCACGACCGCGGGGGTTCGCGACACACCCGAATCGTCGCACGTCGCGGTGGGCGGGCGTCCACCGGATGGGCGATGTGCGCGGCGGGTCACACCGGGTGGTCGCACGGCCCCGCAGCGGGCGGGTCGGGCGGCCCTGCGGGGGTGGGCGCGGCGGCACTGGCGCCCGCCGCCCGGTGGGCTCCCCGGCCCGAGGGCGGCGTGTGGCACTGTTGGACCCTGGAGTTACCTCGGGCGGGTGGCCATATGCGCGCAGGGTGCGTTTCCCCGGTGTGCGGGCCGAGCCGGACAAGCGGGTCCTCAAACCCGCTGACCTGTGGTTATGGTGAGTGGGTGGACGGGATGCAGGGGCCGAAGAAGTTTGAGATCCGCACTTTCGGGTGCCAGATGAACGTGCACGACTCGGAGCGGCTGGCCGGGATGCTGGAGGCGGCGGGCTACACCGCGGCGTCCGGCGGCGAGCACGCGGACGTGGTCGTGTTCAACACCTGCGCCGTGCGGGAGAACGCCGACAACAAGCTGTACGGCACGCTCGGGCACCTCGCGCCCGCGAAGGCGGCCAACCCGGACATGCAGATCGCCGTCGGCGGCTGCCTCGCCCAGAAGGACCAGGCCGCGATCGTCAAGCGCGCCCCCTGGGTGGACGTCGTGTTCGGCACCCACAACATCGGTTCGCTGCCGGTGCTGCTGGAGCGGGCCAGGCACAACCGCGAGGCCCAGGTGGAGATCCTGGACTCGCTGGAGACCTTCCCGTCGACGCTGCCCGCCCGCCGCGACTCGGCGTACTCGGGCTGGGTGTCGGTGTCGGTGGGCTGCAACAACACCTGCACCTTCTGCATCGTCCCGTCGCTGCGCGGCAAGGAGAAGGACCGCCGCCCCGGCGAGGTGCTGGCCGAGGTTCAGGCGCTGGTGGCGGAGGGCGTGCTGGAGGTGACGCTGCTCGGGCAGAACGTCAACTCCTACGGCGTCGAGTTCGGCGACCGGCACGCGTTCGGCAAGCTGCTGCGCGCCTGCGGCGACGTGGAGGGCCTGGAGCGGGTCCGGTTCACCTCGCCGCACCCGAAGGACTTCACCGACGACGTGATCGCGGCGATGGCCGAGACCCCGAACGTGTGCCACCAGCTGCACATGCCGCTGCAGTCCGGTTCGGACCGGGTGCTCAAGGAGATGCGCCGCTCGTACCGGACCGGCCGCTACCTGTCGATCCTGGAGAACGTGCGCGCGGCCATGCCGGACGCGGCGATCACCACCGACATCATCGTGGGCTTCCCCGGCGAGACCGAGGCGGACTTCCAGGGCACCCTGGACGTGGTGCGCGAGGCCAGGTTCTCCAGCGCCTTCACGTTCCAGTACTCGAAGCGGCCCGGCACCCCCGCCGCCGAGCTGCCGGGCCAGCTGCCCAAGCAGGTCGTGCAGGAGCGCTACGACCGGCTGGTGGCGCTGGTCAACGAGCTGGCCTGGGCGGAGAACAAGGCGCAGGTCGGCAAGGTCGTGGAGGTGCTCGCCTCGGCGGGCGAGGGCCGCAAGGACACCGAGACCAACCGGATGTCCGGCCGGGCCCGCGACGGCAAGCTCGTCCACTTCACCCCCGGCGACGCGCGCGTGCGGCCGGGCGACGTGGTCGAGACGGTGATCACCTACGGCGCGCCGCACAACCTGATCGCCGACGGCGAGCTGATCAGCCACCGGCGGACCAGGGCGGGCGACCGCTCCGAGGCCGGGGAGCGGCCGACCACGCAGGGCGTGACGCTCGGGCTGCCGTCGTTCGGCGCGCCCGCGCCGCAGCCGGTGGCGGTGGGCGGGTGCTCGGTCGGATGAGCGGCGCGGGTGCGCGCAGCGGCGCGGCTGACGAGGAGAGGACGGCCGGGGAGACGATGTCCGACCAGCACGACGACATGTCCGAACTGCGCGACGAGATCGACGGCGTCGGGCAGGCGGCGGCCAAGCGCTTCGACCCCGGCCCCGGCGCGCTGGTGATCGCGGTGTGCGTGCTGGTGGTGCTGGTGTCGATGCTGCTGCCGTGGCTGGAGGAACACACCGGCTTCGAGGTGCTGGTGACCTCGGCGCCGATCGTGCCGCGGGTGTTCGCGGTCATCGCCGTGGTGGGCGGCGTGCTGCTGTCCGCGCTGACCCTGGTGCTGCGCCGGTGGGCGCTGGCGTGGGTGAGCGGGCTCGCGTGCTTCGCGGGCTCGGTGGTGGGCGTGCTGTCGATCTGGACGACGCAGACCACCAACGGCCACGAGCCCGGCCCCGGTCCCGGCGGCGGGCTGATCGCCGCCGTGGTCGCCGTGGTCCTGCTGCTGGTGCGCTGGCTGAAGGTCGCGGTGTCCCGCCCCGGCTTCCCGGAGCCCGAGCGGGCCTGAGCGCCGCAACCGGGGTTCCAGGCGCGAAGAGGGGGTGCTCCCGGACCGGGCGCACCCCCGCGTCGCGCGCGCGGGCG
>NZ_JBQGCX010000843.1:0-1649 GCF_052038725.1 Actinosynnema sp. | reverse complement strand
CCTGCGCGCCGCCCGCGGGGGCGGTGGCGGCTGCCGGGGCGGCCCCGGTCGCCTTGCCCCGGCCGCAGTGCGGCCAGGCGCCGATGCCCTGGGAGCGCAGCACGTTCTCCGCCACGCGGATCTGCTCCTCCCGCGATGCCTGGTGCGGCATCCCGCTACCGCCGTTGGCGGCCCACGTGCCGGGGTTGAACTGGAGCCCCCCGTAGTAGCCGTTGCCGGTGTTGATCGACCAGTTGCCCCCGCTCTCACAGCGCGCGATGGCGTCCCAATCCGCACCCTGGGCCGACGCGGCGGTGGCCGTGACCAGCGCCAGAGCGCCGGAGATGAGCCCCATGACCGCGCAGGCGACCAGCCTGGTGAGGACGCGTGAGCGCCGCTCGTCCCGGAGACCGTCCATTTGATCCACCTCGAACCGCCGCACCGCGGAGCACGTCGAGCATTCCCCTGCCCTGCCGGTCCACGCTCTCGTTCGGCTGCGTCCGGACCGGGAGTTCGGAGGGCAGGGGCGCCGGTGCCCGAGCTTCCCGGTGGTGCGATCACGTGACCTGGGCCACGTGATCACTGGCTGGACCGTAAGGACAGGCGAGGGCGATCCGCGCGACGAGCAACCCGAAGCGGTGACCGCGCGTGACGCGCCGGGGTGGTTGGCGGGTGGTGCGGGTTTAGCCGATCGAGACCACTCCCCCGCGCCGTTGACCCCCGTGCGGGCCCGGCGGCACGATCGGTTCCCCGTCACCGGCGCGACACGGGGAGGTGAACCCACTGGCCGAGGATCAGCGAACAGGGGTGATGTCGTCACGGCCAGCGACCATCGGGGAGCTGCTGGAGGCGCTGGGCGCGCTGGCGGGCGAGGCGGACCGGCTCGCCGAGTCGGCGCACCTGCTGCGGTGCGCGGCGGCGCGGTTGGCCGGGGCGGCGACGGCGGGGTCGGTGGGGACGGCGGCGCGGCGCGCCGAGGAGGCGCACCTGGAGCTCCAGGTGGCGCTGCGCGACGTGCGGGACGCGCTGCGACCATTGCCCTGGACGCCCTCCAAGTACGAGGATGGCCGCCCGATGGTCTAATCGCCGACGCCGCCGAGAACACCGCATTGGATGTCCATGACCTCAGGTCTGCCCTGTCCTCTGTGCGAGGGGCCCGAACGCCGGGGGGCGCTCGGGCGACCGCTGCGGGTGCTCGCCGTCGACGACGAGCCGCCCGCCCTGGAGGACCTCGTCTACCTGCTGCGGTCCGACCCGAGGGTCGGGCACGTGGAGGCGGTCGGGGACGCGACCAAGGCGCTGCGCACGCTGCACCGGGCCATGGACGCGGGGCAGCCGGTCGACGCGGTGTTCCTGGACATCCGGATGCCCGGCCTGGACGGCCTGGACCTGGCGCGGGTGCTGTCCCGGTTCGCGCAGCCGCCGCCGATCGTGTTCGTGACCGCGCACCAGGAGCCCGCGGTGGAGGCGTTCGAGCTGAAGGCGCTCGACTACCTGCTGAAACCGGTGCGGCAGGAGCGGTTGGCCGAGTCGGTGCACCGGATCGTGCACGAGGTGCTGGAGAGCAGGCCGGTCGAGCAGCCCGCGCCGCAGGCCGCGCCGGTCGAGCGGGCGCCGGACGTGGGCGACGAGGTCATCCCGGTGGAGCTGGGCGGGATCACCCGGTTCAT
>NZ_JBQGCX010000842.1:0-5606 GCF_052038725.1 Actinosynnema sp. | reverse complement strand
GGCGCGTGCCCGCTACACCCAGTCGGCGTAGCGGGCACGGTGCCTGCTCCCGGTCGGTCCGGACGCCTCGGCGCCCGGTCCGCGGTCAGCTCCTCGCGGCGCGGTCGAACTCGGCCTTGGGCTCGTGGAGCTGGCCCAGCGCGACGACCTCGCGGCCCGAGATGAACGCCTGCGTCCAGTCGGCCAGCACGCGGAACTTGCGGTTGAACGTGGGCATGAACATCACGTGGTAGGTGCGGTGCATGAACCACGCCGGGAAGCCGCGGAAGCGCATCCCGAAGATGTCCGCCACGCCCTTGTACAGGCCCAGGCCCGCCACGGAGCCCACGTACTTGTGGAAGTAGTCCTTCGGCTGACCGCCGCGCAGCGAGGCGAGGATGTTCTTGGTCAGCAGCTTGGACTGCCGGATCGCGTGCTGCGCGTTGGGCACGCAGGTCGCGTTCGGGTCCTCCTCGGTGCGCGACAGGTCCGGCACCGCGGAGCAGTCGCCCGCGGCCCAGACGCCCGGCAGGCCGACGACCTGCATGGCAGCGGTGCAGCGCACCCGGCCGCGCTCGTCGAGCGGCAGGTCGGTGTCGCGCAGCATCGGGTTGGCCTTCATGCCCGCCGTCCACACGATCGTGTCGGCGTCGAACTCGGTGCCGTCGTCGAGGACGACGTGGCCGCCCTCCATCGACTTCACGCGGGTGTCGAGGTAGCACTTGATGCCGCGCTTCTCCAGCTGGTGCACCGTGTAGACGCCCAGCGAGGCGCTCACCTCCGGCATGATCCGGTTGGTGGCCTCGACCAGCACCCACTGCACGTCGGAGGGCTTGAGGCCCTCGTAGTAGCGCAGCGCGTAGCGGGTCATGTCCTCCAGCTCGGCCAGCGTCTCGATGCCCGCGAAGCCGCCGCCGATGACCACGAACGTCAGCAGGCGCTTGCGGCGCTCCGCGTCGTTCGTGCTCGCCGCCTGGTCCAGGCGCGACAGCACGTGGTTGCGGACGTAGATCGCCTCGCCGATCGTCTTCAGGCCGATGCCGACGTCCGGCAGGCCGGGGATCGGCAGGGTGCGCGAGACGGCGCCGAGCGCCGAGACCAGCACGTCGTACTCGAACTTCTCGACGTGGCCGTCGACCAGCTCGACCGTGACGGACTTCTTCTCGTGCTCGATGCGGGTGGCGCGGCCGGTGACGACGTGGCAGCGCTTGAGCACCTTCCGCAGCGGGGCCACGACGTGGCGGGGCTCGATCGAGCCCGCGGCGGCCTCCGGCAGGCAGGGCTGGTAGGTCATGTGCGGCTGCGGGTCGATGACGGTCACGGACGCCTCACCGGAGCGCAGCTTCTTCTGCAACCCCAGCGCGGTGTACATGCCGACGTACCCACCGCCGACGATCACGATCCGTGTGGGTTGCGACTTCACAGCAGCCATACCGCAATAGTCCCACCGCCAGGGCCCAACGACCCTGTCCACAAGGCCGGTTGTGACGACGGTCGCCACGTGATAGCAGACACTGTGCCCCGCACCTGCGACGATACCCGTCGCACCAGCGAGGATCGATCCAGTGGGCGGGACGGCGGCTACCCCCTGGACCGCAGGAGCAGCGCGGAACCCGCTGCGAGCGCGGTCGCGGCGGCCAGGCCCAGCAGCTCCAGCGGGACGGCCACCCGGCCCTGCGGCACTAGGCTGATCAGCCCTGCCGCGCCGAGCACGCAGAGTTGCACCGAGACGAACCTGATCGCGGGAACCCGGAGGGCGGACGGGTGAACCCTGGAGTCGAGCGGGAGCAGCGCGGCGAGGGCGGCGACGACGTGCAGCAGGTGCGCGAGGGCCGCGGCGACGAGGACGGCGGGGCGGAACGCCGGGGCGTCGGAGAGCGCGAGCGCGGCGGCGGTGGCGGCGATGACCAGCACGGGGGCGGCGCTGGCGGGCAGCGCGGCGGCCAGGCCGACCAGCGCGACGTGGACGAGCAGGAACGGCGGCTCGGTCCCCTCGACCGCCAGCACGCCGGTGAGGCCGCCGCCGACGAGCGCGACGGCGAGGCGCGACGACCAGCCGGGCAGGCCCCGGCCCAGGGGGACGGGGTCGGGGGGAGGGGCGGGAGCGCCCGCGGCGGGGACGTCACCGGTCACCGGACCGCCGGTCACCGGGCCACCGGCCGACGGGCCGTCCTGCGCCGCGCCAGCGGTCACCGGGCCAGCGGTCACCGGGCCAGCGGTCACCGGGCCAGCGGTCACCGAGTCGTCCCCCACCACGCCATCCCCCGCCGCGCTCGTCCCCGCCGAGTCCCGATCAGCCCGTCGCCCCACGTCGTCGCCTCCCCCGTTCACCCCGATCAGCGCCTCGGTCGGGTGGTCGCGTGCAGCGCCGTGGCCACGGCGGCGGACTCGCCGTCCCAGCGGATCACCGGCACGCCGTGCGAGCGCAGCGCCGTCACCCGGACCTCGTGCTCCAGCTCCACCACCCGCAGCACCGCGGGCCCCCACGCGGTCTCCCGGTCGGGCCGCAGGGCGGCGGGCAGCACGTCGACCGCCAGCACCGGGTGGCCGCGCCGCGCCGCGTGCACCGCCACCTGCACCACCTCGTCGTCCAGGAACGGCGACAGCACCACCACGACCGCCCCCGTCGGCGCCTGCCGCGCGTCCAGCACCGCCCGCTGCGACCACCCGGCGACCCGCGCGCACGCCACCAGCCGGGTGCGCAGCGCCAGCAGCTGCCGCCTGCCCGTCCCCGGTCGCAGCCACAGCGCGGGCCTGCCCAGGTCGACCAGGCCCACCCGGTCGCCCTGCCGCAGGTACGCCGCCGCCAGCGACACGGCGGCCCGCGCCGCCAGGTCCAGGCTGCCGCCGGGCCGGGGCGAGCCCCGGCCGCTCTCGGTCCACAGCGCGACGTCCGCCTCCACGTCCGCCCTGGTGTCCAGGGCGAGCACCACATCCGCGTCGGTCTCCGCGTGGTGCTCGCGGACGTGCAGGTTCCCGGTGCGCAGCGACACCCGCCAGTCCACCCGGCGCAACCGGTCGCCGGGCGCGAACGCCCGGATGTCGCGCAGCTCCACCGAGTCGCCCGGCCCGCGCGAGCGGTGCACGCCCACCAGGCCGCGCGCCCGCGCGGGCAGCAGCCCGGTCGGCAGGGGCGCGATGGGCGGCAGGATCGCCCGGCCCCACTCGGGCGCGGTCACCGGCCCGTGCACCACCAGCCCGTCCGGGCCCGCGACCAGGTGGTCCGGGCGCACGTCCAGGCCGTCGCCCCAGGTGGAGCGGTCGAGCACCACGCCGATGGCGGTCGCCCCGGCGGGCAGCAGGTGCACCGGGCCCGGCCCCTCGCGGCCGGGCACGGGCAGCCGCACGGCCACCAGCTCGCCGTCCGCCGCCACGTCGACCACCGCGCCCGCCTTGCCGATCTCGCCGACCCGCGACAGCAGGCGCACCCGCGCGTCCGGCGCGCCGCCGGGCGGGCGGAGCAGGGCGAGCACCGTGGTGAGCAGCAGCGGGGCGCCGAACAGCACCAGCACGACCCGGTGCGCGAGCACGCCCGCCACGACCAGGACCACGCCCAGCAGCAGGCCCCTGGCCAGCGCGTCCGTGCCGCGCCACGCGCCGGTCGGCCTTGCCCGCCCTGGCCCGGTCACCGCCTGCTGCTCGCCGGTCCGGGGACGCTGCCGAGCAGCTCGGTGACCACGTCGACACCGGTCGCGCCGGAGGTCCAGGTCTCGGGGCGCAGGGTGAGCCGGTGGGCGAGCGCGGGCACGGCGCAGGCCTTCACGTCCTCGGGCACGACGTGGTCGCGGCCGTCCAGCACGGCCAGCGCCCGCGCGACCAGCACGAGCGCCTGCGCGCCGCGCGGGGACGAGCCGACCTCCACGGAGCCGTGGACGCGGGTGGCGGCGGTGAGGTCGACGCAGTAGCGCAGCACGTCCTCGTCCACCGGCACCGCCTCTAGCCCGCGCTGGAGCTCGGCGAGCCTGCCCCCGGCCAGCACCGCGGGCACCTCGGTCTCCTCGCGGCCCCTGGCGAGCCTGCGGCGCAGCACCTCGACCTCCTCGTCGGCGGGCGGGTAGCCGACGGCCAGGCGCAGCAGGAACCGGTCCAGCTGGGCCTCGGGCAGCGGGTAGGTGCCCTCGTGCTCGACCGGGTTCGCGGTGGCGAGCACGTGGAACGGGCGGGGCAGCGGGAACGTGCGGCCCTCGACGGTGACCTGCTTCTCCTGCATGGCCTCCAGCAGCGCCGACTGGGTCTTGGGCGGGGTGCGGTTGAGCTCGTCGGCGAGCAGCAGGCCGGTGAACACCGGGCCTGCGCGGAAGTCGAACTCGCGGCTGCCGGGGTCGTAGAGGAACGAGCCGGTGACGTCGGCGGGCAGCAGGTCGGGGGTGCACTGCAGGCGGGTGAAGTCCAGGCTCAGCGCCTGGGCGAGCGAGCGCGCCATGAGGGTCTTGCCGAGGCCGGGCACGTCCTCCAGCAGCACGTGCCCGCCCGCGAGGACGGCGGCCAGCGCGAGCCGGGCGGTGTCCCGCCCGCCGACCACGGCGGTGCCGACCGCGTCCAGCACGGCGGCTCCCTCCGCGGCGATGTCCTCGATCACAGGTCCTCCAGCAGTCGGGCGAGCACGTCGGGCGGGGGCGCGGTGGCGCCGGGGTCGGTGAGCAGGGCGTGCAGCTCCGGGCCGAGCAGGCGGGCGGCGCGCGGGTCGGCCAGGTCGGCGACGCCGTGGCGCTGGCGGAGCCGGGCGAGCGCGAGGGCGCGCAGGCGGGGCTGGACGCGGGTGGTGAAGCGGGCGGGGTGCTCGGTGGCGTCGGCGAGGCGGCCCGCGAGCACGCTGGCCTGGTGGTGGGTGTGCTGGGAGCTGGTGGCCGCGTGGTCGCGCACGGGTGACCAGAGCACGTCGCCGCCGCCGGGGAGGCGGGTGGCGAGGTGGGCGAGGGCGGCGACGGGGAGGGCGGTGAGGGCGGCCCAGTGCAGGGGGGCGCCGAAGAGCAGGAGGAGGCCGCCGGTGAAGAGCCAGGCGGCGGTGGAGAGGACGGTCCGGGCGGTGGGGCTCACGAGGGGTCCCGGTCGGTCAGGTCGCGCACGACGGCCTCCAGGGCGGTGGTCGCGGTGCGCACGTCGGCCGCGGTGACCTCGGCGCTGCCGAAGCGGGCGCGCTGGTAGGTGCGGCGCAGGGCGGTGGTGGCGGCCGGGTCGACGTGGTGGCGGTCCAGGAGGGCGGTGGTGAACTCGGTCGCGGTCTCGTGCGGGGCGCGGGCCACGCCGGACGCCGAGGCGGCCCGCTCCAGTGCCAGCCAGGCGGCGACGACGGCGTCACCGGGCGGTCCGGCGTCGGGCGCGCTCAGGTCGGACAGCGCCCGGCGGGCGCCGGTGACCAGCTCGGGGGGCGGCGGACCGGGCACGACGGCCTCGACCCAGCCAGACCGCCCGGTGGCCGCGCGGCGCTTCGGGCGCCGGTTCAGCAGGTGCAGGGCCAGCAGGACCAGGAAGAGGACCAGAGCGGCGACCGCGACCACGATGGTGAACAGGGTGAACGCGGCGCTGGCCTCCGGCGGCGTGGCCGGGGCGGGCGGCAGCTCGATGGTCCAGGTGGTGCCGGTGAGCGGGGTGGGCGGGGTCGGGGTGGGGGCGCGGTACTCCACCGG
>NZ_JBQGCX010000841.1:0-3121 GCF_052038725.1 Actinosynnema sp. | reverse complement strand
CATCGGCGGCATCCCGGCGGGCCACTCCTGGGCGCTGCTCTCGGCCACCAGCGCCGCGATCTCCTCGCGCACGTTCGGCCGGTTCCGCGCCACGTCCAGGGTCACCAGCGAGGTCGTCGCGGGGCGCCGCGCGTCGGCGAGGCCGTGGTCGGCCGCGCCGAGCGGGCCGAGCACGGGCGGGGTGGTGGTCGGCAGGTCGTACGCCGTCCACCTGACCACCCCGTCCGCCACCCGCTCGGGCACCAGGCCGACCCCCAGCTCGGGCAGCACCGCCGCCTCGCCGCCCCGCAGCGCCGCCTGGCTGAGCGGACCCCGCCCGCCGAGGCCGCGCGCGTCGCCGGGGACGGGCAGCACCAGCCGCACCGACGTCGCCGACGCCCGCCTCAGCGCCGCGAGCAGCAGGGCGGGCCCCACCGGCGGCTCACCGGGACCGGGCAGGTCCAGGGCCGTGGCGGTGCCGTCGTCGTGGGCCGCGACCTCGTGCAGCCCGCCCCACCTGCCCAGGGCGTCGAGGACGTCGTCGGCCGCAGCCGCTCCGTGCAGCCACCCGGACGTCCAGACCACCAGCGTCGCACTCGCACAGGACACGACCGCCAAAGATACGCGGGTGCCCGCCCGGTTTCAGGCAGCCGGGCCGACGTGTTCGGCCAGCAGTGCCCGGAACTTCTCCACCCCGTCACCGGAGCCGAACGCCCGGTGCGGGACCGCGTACATCCCGGACTCGGGCGTGCGCAGCACGAACGTGCGCCCGGTCTCAGCCCAACCGGGCAGCCGCGCCCAGTCCACCTCGCTGCGCGCCGCCCCGCTCACGGCCATCCGCAGCGAGTGGTCGTCCGCGCTGCCGGTGACCGCCTTGGCCGCGATGGGGTGGTTGTGGAAGCTCACCCAGGTGGTCACCGGCACCATCGCGGCCATCAGCGCCGCCAGCACGAGCGCCGCGACACCGGGCACGGTCAGGCCGATCACCAGCACCACGAACCCGAACACCGCGAACGCGGCGGCGAACCACGGCACCCAGCGGTACAGGGGCACGGCGGTGCGCAGCGCGGCCCGCCAGTCCGACGGGTGCGGGGTCCAGGCGAAGTCGACGCCGCGGACAGCGGACGGGACAGCCGCGGCGGGCGGGACAGCGGCACCGGACGGGACAGCCGCGGCGGGCGGGCCCTCGTCGGGCCCGCCCTCGGCCCCCTCCCCCGTCACGACGAGGTCTGGGGCCGCTGCGGACGCCTGGCGGGCTCGCAGCACATCGGCGCGCAGAACTCGCCGTTCACCGTGCACCCGGCGGACGTGAAGTCCGACAGCTTGCGCGGCTGCGCGCCCGAGGTGTGCTCGGCCACCAGCTCGGCCACCAGCTGCGCGAAGCGCGGGTCGCCGTTGGGCGTGGCGGCGCGGGCGAAGCCCATGCCGAGCTCCTCGGCCTTCTCGCGGGCCTCCGTGTCCAGGTCCCAGACCACCTCCAGGTGGTCGCTGACGAACCCGATCGGGCACACCACGACGGCGGGAACGCCCTTGCCCGAGAGCTCCTCGACGTGGTCCACGATGTCGGGCTCCAGCCACGGGATCTGCGGCGGCCCGGAGCGGGACTGCCACACCACGTCGTAGTCGGCCACGCCGAGCTTGTCCGCGACCAGGCGGGCGGCCTCGGCGACCTGCCGCGAGTACCGGCCGCCGCCCTCCTCGGGCGGACCGGCGGCCTTGTCGGCGGCGAGCGGGATCGAGTGGGCGGGGAACACCAGCCGGTACTCGGTCAGGCCCTCGGCGGCGGCGCGGACCGCGTCGGCGAAGGAGTCGACGAACAGCGGGTGGTCGAAGAACTGGCGCAGCTTCACCAGCTCGGGGGCGCCCTCGCCCACGGCGGTGCGGGCCCGCAGGATGTCCTCGTCGTACTGGCGGCACGCGGAGTAGCCGCCGTACGCGCTGGTGGGGAAGACCAGGGCGCGCTTGACGCCCGCGGCCTTCATCTCCGCGAGGGTGTCCTCGACCATGGGGTGCCAGTTGCGGTTGCCGAAGTAGATCGGCATCTCCAGCAGCGGCTCGACGGCCGCGATCGCGGACCGGTTCAGCTCGTTGATCGGGGAGACGCCGCCGAAGTGCAGGTAGTGCTTCTCGACCTCGTCCAGCCGCTCGGGCGGCACGCCCCGGCCTCGGGTCACGTTCTCCAGGAACGGGCGGACGTCGGCCGGTCCCTCCGGGCCGCCGAAGGACAGCCACAGCAGCGCGTCATAGCTCACCGGCCCATCCTCGCGCCACCCCTGACCGCCCGCACAACCGGGTCGGGGTGTCCGACCCGGTTGTGAGGAGCGCTACAGGGCGTGGGCGCGCGGCGTCACAGGCCGAGGAAGTGCACGCCGCCGTCGACGAACACCATCGAGCCGGTGGTGGCGGGGAACCAGTCGGACAGCAGGCCGCAGACCGACTTGGCGACCGGCGTCGGGTCGTCCACGTCCCAGCCCAGCGGCGCGCGGTCGGCCCACATGCTCTCCAGCTCGCCGAAGCCGGGGATCGACTTGGCGGCCATCGTGCGGACCGGACCGGCGGAGACCAGGTTGACCCGGATGCCCTTGGGGCCGAGGTCGCGCGCCATGTAGCGGTTGATCGACTCGAAGGCGGCCTTCGCGGCGCCCATCCAGTTGTA
The DNA here is from genome assembly GCF_052038725.1 of Actinosynnema sp. Lineage (NCBI taxonomy): Bacteria > Bacillati > Actinomycetota > Actinomycetes > Pseudonocardiales > Pseudonocardiaceae > Actinosynnema > Actinosynnema sp. Next base: position 486 of record NZ_JBQGCX010000841.1, on the reverse strand, counting down.
GGCGGGCCACGCCTGGCGGGCGTCGAAGTCCAGGCCGACGATCGACGAGCCCGGCCCGAGCAGCGGCAGCGCCGCGGCGGCCAGCGCCTTGTACGAGTACGCCGACACGTGCATGGCGGTCGACACGTCCTCCCACGGGGCGTCCATGAAGGGCGCGCCGAGGCAGGACTGGGGGGCGAAGCCGATGGCGTGGACGACGCCGTCGAGGCCGTCGACGTGCTCGCGGACCCGGTCGGCCAGCGTGTCCAGGTGCTCCTGGTTCTGCACGTCGAGCTCGACCACGGGGGCGGGGGTGGGCAGGCGCTTGGCGATGCGCTCGACCAGGCTCATCCGGCCGAAGCCGGTGAGCACGACCTGGGCGCCCTGCTCCTGGGCGACCCTCGCCACGTGGAAGGCGATCGAGGCGTCGGTGATCACACCGGTGATCAGCAGGCGCTTGCCCTCAAGCAGTCCGGACACGAGATGTTCCTCCGTCGTTCGGGGTTG
>NZ_JBQGCX010000840.1:0-3351 GCF_052038725.1 Actinosynnema sp. | reverse complement strand
GCGCAAGGCCACCGGGGCGCTGGGGGTGCGCGCCGGATGACTCCTCGCGCGCACTGGGCGGCAGACCTGGTCCTCGGCGTTCGGCTCGCCGTCGGGGGCGGCCGGACGGCGTGGGCCAGGCTGGCGCTCACCGCCGTCGGGGTGGGCCTGGGCGCGGTCGTGCTGCTGCTCGGCGCGTCCATCGGGCCCGCGCGCGAGGCGAAGTCGGAGCGGGTCGGGGCGGCGCTGCCCCGGCCCGCCCCGGTCGCGCAGGACGCGGCGCTGCGCGCCAGGAGCGTGGTGGTGTCCTGGCAGGGCAGGCTGATCACCGGGCTGGAGCTGGCGGCGGCGTCCCAGGACGCGCAGGCGCCACCGGGGGTCGGCCGGGTCCCCGACGCGGGCGAGATCGTGGTGTCGCCCGCCCTGTTCGACCTGCTCGGCGCGGACGAGGGCGTGCGGGCGAGGTTCCCGGAGCGGGTCATCGGCGTGATCGCCGACGAGGGGTTGGCCCGCCCCGGCTCCCTCTCCTTCTACGCCGGGCTCGCCGCGCACCACCTCGACGGGGCGGAGGCGGTGGCCGGGTTCGGGGTGGAGCGCCCGCCGCCGACGTGGGAGCCGTTCTACCGGCTGCTGGTGCTCGCCGGGCTGGTCGCGGTGCTGCTGCCGCTGGGCACGTTCGTGCTGGTCTCGACCCGGCTGGGGGCGACGGGGCGGGACCGGCGGCTGTCCTCGATCCGGCTGGTCGGCGCGTCCCGCGCGCAGGTGCGGCGGATCGCGGCGGGCGAGGCGCTGGTGAGCGGGCTGCTGGGGCTGCTGGTGGGGGTGGCGCTGTTCTTCGCGGCGCGACCGCTGGTGCGGTTCGCCGAGGTGGAGGACGTCGGGTTCTTCCCCACGGACGTGCTGCCCGCGCCGCTGCCGTCGCTGGTGATCGCGCTGGGCGTGCCGCTGGTGGCGGTCGGCGCGGCGGTGCTCGGCGTCGGCGCGGGCACGACCGGGCCGCTGGGCCTGGGCGAGCGCGCCGAGGTGCCGCCGCGCGGGGTGGCGTGGCGGCTCGGGCTGGTCGGCGCGGGCGCGCTGGTGCTGGTGGTGCTGTCGGTCGCGGTGACGTTCACCGAGGTGGTGGACTCGCCGCCGCTGGCGGGCGCGGCCGGGGTCGGCGTGGCGCTGGTGCTGGCGGGGGCGGGCGCGCTGCTGCCGTGGCTGGTGCACCGGGTGGCGCGGCGGGTGCGGCCGGACGGGGTGGCCGGGATGCTGGCGGTGCGGGCGCTGCGGTTCGACCGGAGCACGCCGAGGGTGCTGGCCGGGGTCGTGGTGGTGCTGGGCGGCGGGTTGACGCTCCAGGTGCTGCTCGGCGTCGCCGCCGACCACGTCGCGGCCCGGTCCAGCCTGGGCGCGGAGCCGGGCCGGTGGGTGCTGGGCCTCGCGCCGGGCACGCCGGTGCGGGAGCTGGCCGAGTCGGTGTCGCTGATCGGCGGGGCCCGGCGGATCAGCGAGGTGCGGGTGGCGCGCACCGACGGCGTGCTGGTGACCGGCACGGACTGCGCGGAGATCGCGGACCGGTTGGGGGTGTCCGACTGCGCGCCGGGCCGCGCCTACCTGGTCGACGGCACGCCGCCGCCTGCGGGCTCCGAGGTGCTGCTGCGGGTGTTCGGCGGCGAGCCGGTCACCTGGCGGGTCCCCGAGCACCGGGTGGTGGCGGGCTCCGGGGCGTACCGGGGTTTGGTCGTGGCCGACGACCCGGCGCTGCTGGCGCTGGAGCCGCAGCAGCTGGTGGTGCGGGGCGACCCGGACGAGGCGTTCGGCGAGCGGCTGCAGGCGGTGACCGAGCGGGTGGACCGGGCGTCGGCGCTGCTCACCGGGTACGAGGCGGGGCGGGTGGAGCTGTTCACGACCCTGCGCGGCGCGGTGCTCGGCGGGTCGGTGCTGCTGACCCTGCTGGCCGTGGTCGGGCTGGGGGTGGTCGCGGTGGACCGGGTGTGGGAGCGGCGCGCGCCGGTGGCGGTGCTGGCGGCGAGCGGGGTGCCGAGGGGGACGCTGGTGCGGGCGGCGCTGTGGCAGGCGGCGGTCCCGGCGGCGCTGGGCCTGTCCGTGGCCGTGCCGCTGGGCCTGGTGACGGCGTGGCTGGTGGTGCCCGCGGACCGGTTCCGGGTGGACTGGGCGGCGCTGGTGACGGCGTTCGGGGCCGCCGGGGCGGTGGCGCTGGCCGTGGGCGCGTGCGCGCTGCCCGCGCTGCGGTCGGCGATCACCACGGAGGGGCTGCGGGCGGAGTGACCCTGGGGGCGCCCGCGCTCGTCGGCGGGCGCCCCGAGCGGGTTCATCGGCCGTGGATACATCGTGCGCACCTTCGTGTGCCCGCGGAAACGCGCGGGCGGCGGGGGCGGTCGGAGCGGTCATGCGACACAGCAGCGATGCGGTCCTGCTCGCCGGGGCGGGCGCGGGCGACGAGCGGGCGTGGCGGGAGATCGTCGGGCGGTACGCGCCCCTGGTGCGGTCGGTGGTGGGGGACCACCGGCTGACCGAGGAGGAGGCGGCGGACGCCTGCCAGTCCACGTGGCTGGCGCTGGCCGAGCACGCGGACGCGCTCCGGGACCCGGCGAAGCTGATCTCCTGGCTCGCCGCGACGGCCCGCAACCAGGCCCGCAAGCAGCTCAGGACCCGCTGCCGGGAACTCCCGGCCACCGCCCTGGGCGACACCGCGGCAGGCGACCACTGGCACGACGCGCTCACCGGCGGCGGCTGCACGGGCGGCGGACGGCGGACGAGCACGTGGTGGGGCGGCTTCACCCTGCCGAGCGATCCCCCGCCCCCACCAGCCCCGACACCGCCGACCCACCAGACCCCAACACCCCCGCCAACCCCCTCGCCCCTCCCAGCCCGCTCGACTTCGGCGACTCCCTCGACCCCGGCGCTCCCCTCGAAGGGGGCCCACCCAGGGGTGGCTCGCCCAGGGGCAGCTCACCTGGGCACGGCGCTCTCTCCGGAGGCGGCTTCCTCAGAGGCGGCGTCCCTGGACGCGCCACTCTCCCCAGAGGCCGCTCACCCAGAGGCGGCATCGATGGACGCGCCACCCTCTCCTCAGGCCGCTCACCCAGAGGCGGCCTCCATGGACGCAGCGCTCTCTCCGGAGGCGGCGGCTTCCCGAGGGGCAGCGTCTCCCTCTCCCCTGCTGGTTCCGGGAAGTCCGGCGCATCCGGCGGGTTCTGCGCATCCAGCGAATTCGGCGGAGCCAGCGGGACCGGCGCGTTCGGCGGGACCGGCGGGTGCAGCGGGTCCGAGGGGTCCGGCGGAGGCAGCGGGTCCAGCGGGTTCGACGCGCTCGGCGCGCTCGGCGGGTTCGACGCGTTCGGCGCGCCCGCTGAGCCCGTTCGCCCC
>NZ_JBQGCX010000839.1:0-4563 GCF_052038725.1 Actinosynnema sp. | reverse complement strand
TACCTGTACGCAGGCATCACGATGTTCGCGATGCTGGGCGTCTGGGCGACGTCCAGCCGCGTGCTCGACCTCGTGCTCGTCGTCGCCATCGGCCTCCTCGGGTTCGCGATGCGCCGCTACGGCCTGCCCGTCGCGCCCGTGCTGATCGGCGTGATCCTCGGCCCGCTCGCGGAGACCGAGTTCCGCAGGGCCATGGCCGTCAGCGGCGGCGACCCGGCGGCGCTGGTGGGCAGCCCCATCGCGATCGGCCTCTACAGCGTGCTCGTGCTCGGCGTCGCCGGGCTGCTCGTCCAGCGGGCGCGGACCCGTCGTCGACAGGAAGCGCAGGCATGACAAGCGAAAACCCCCCGGAGCGACCGCTGGCCGGGGTCAGGGTGCTGGACCTGTCCAACGTCCTCGCCGGGCCGTACGCGGGCTACCAGCTCGCGCTGCTCGGCGCGGACGTGGTCAAGGTCGAGGTCCCCGGCGCGGGCGACCTCGCCCGCCAGCTCGGCGCCTCCGCCGAGCTGAACCGGCACCGGCTCGGGGCGTCGTTCCTCGCGCAGAACGCGCAGAAGCGCTCCCTCACCCTGAACCTGAAGTCGTCGCGCGGCAAGGATGTCCTGCGCAGGCTCGTGCAGAGCGCCGACGTGCTCGTGGAGAACTTCCGCCCCGGCGTGCTGGAACGCCTCGGCTTCGGCTGGGACGCGCTGCGGGAGCTCAACCCGAGGCTCGTGTACTGCGCGATCTCCGGCTTCGGCCAGACCGGCCCGCTGCGCGCCAAGCCCGCGTACGACCAGATCATCCAGGGCTACTCGGGGATGATGAGCGTGACCGGCACGACCGGCACCGCCCCGCTGCGCGCCGGGTACCCGATCGCGGACGTGCTCGGCGGCCTGGCCGCCGCGTTCGCCGTGTCGTCCGCGCTGGTCGGGCGCGAGCGCACCGGGGTGGGCTGCTCGATCGACGTGTCCATGCTGGAGACGGCGGTGACCGCGATGGGCTGGGTGGTGTCGAACCACCTGATCGCCGGTCAGGCCCCGCGCCCGCTGGGCAACGACAACGGCACGGCGGCCCCGTCCGGCACGTTCCGCACCTCGGACGGCGACCTGAACATCGCGGCGAACAAGCAGGAGCAGTTCGAGCTCCTCTGCGCCGTGCTCGGCAGGCCCGAACTCATCGCCGACCCCAGGTTCGCCGAGCGCGAGTCCCGCAAGGCGCACCGCGCGCAGCTCACCGCTGAGCTGGAGGTGGCGCTGACCAAGGAGAGCGCCGCGCACTGGGAGGAGGCGCTCAGCTCCGCGGGCGTCCCGGCCGCGGCCGTGCTCAGCGTTCCCGAGGTGCTGGCCAGCCCGCAGATCGTGGACCGCGGCCTGGTGCACGAGCTCCCGTTCCCCGGCGGGGTCCTGCCGGACCCGCTCCGCGTGCTGGGCAACGGGATCCGCGTCGACGACCACCCGAGTGCACCGTCGCTCCCACCCCCCGTGCTGGGCGAGCACACGGACGCCCTGCTGGCCGAACTGGGGTGCACCGCCGAGGAGATCGCGGCGCTGCGCGAGGAGGGGGCGGTATGACGGAGGCCACCGGCCCGACGACGGCGGACACCACCGCCTGGTGGTCGACGTCGATCACCCGCATCGCGCCGGGCGAGATCGACCTGCGCGGCTACCCGATCGAGCAGCTGATCGGCAGGCTCGGCTTCGTGGGCGCGATCTGGTTGCTCACCAAGGGATCGCTGCCCACCCCCGCCCAGTCCCGCCTGCTGGAGGCGGCCATGGTCGCCAGCGTCGACCACGGCCCGCAGGCCCCGTCGATCGCGAGCGCCCGGATGGCCGCGACCTGCGGGGTGGGCATCAACGGGGCGATCGCCAACGGCGTCAACGTCCTCGGCGACACCCACGGCGGCGCGGGGCAGCAGTGCGTGGAACTGCTCTCCGACATCGTGTCCAGGGCCCGCGACGACGGCAGGCCGGTGGAGGAATTGGCCGCTGAAACCGTGGCCGAGCACCGCGCCCGCAAGGCGTACCTGCCCGGCTTCGGCCACCGGTTCCACCCCAGGGACCCGAGGCGCGACGTGCTGCTCGCGCTGGTGCAGGAGGCGGTCGACGCCGGCGAGGTCGAGGGCGAGCACCTGCGGGCCGCGCTGGCCGTGGAGGCGGCGCTGGCGCGCGGCGAGCGCAAACCCCCGATGAACGTCGACGGCATCACGGCGGTGGTCTACGCCGAGCTGGGCGTGGAACCGGAACTCGCGCGCGGCTACTTCGTCCTGGCCCGCTCAGTGGGAATCCTGGCCCACGCCTGGGAGGAGTCGAACTCGGGCCGCCGCATCAAGGGCCCCCTGCCCCCGCCGCTGCTGGCCGACTACACCGGCGAGCCGACCAGGGACTTCGAGGGCTGAGCCCCGTCGACGCGAAGGGCCCGCTCCCCCAGGGGAACGGGCCCTTCCGCGTCAGCGCTCGCCGCTCGGGCCCAGCGCCCAACCGCTCAGCGCTCGCCGAGCTGCCACTCCGGCCGCACGTAGTGGCAGGTGTACCCGTCCGGGTAGCGGACCAGGTAGTCCTGGTGCTCCGGCTCGGCCTCCCAGAACTCGCTCGCCCTCGTCACCTCGGTCACCACCTTGCCCGGCCACCGCTTCGACGCGTCGACCTCGCCGATCACCTGCTCGGCCTGGGCCTTCTGCTCGTCGGTGTCGTAGAAGATCGCCGACCGGTAGCTCGTGCCGATGTCGTTGCCCTGGCGGTCCAGGGTCGTCGGGTCGTGGATCTGGAAGAAGAACTCCAGCACCTGCCGGTAGGACAGCAGCGCCGGGTCGTAGACGATCTCGATCGCCTCCGCGTGCCCCGCGTGGTTGCGGTAGGTCGCGTTCGGCACGCTGCCCCCGGTGTAGCCGACCCTGGTGTCCAGGACACCGGGGTGCCGCCGGAACAGGTCCTCCATGCCCCAGAAGCACCCGCCCGCGAGAACGGCGCGCTCGGTCACAGCAGTCATCAGGTGTCGCTCCTCGGCTGGTTCGTGGTCCACCAGGGAGAACGCCCGCGCGCCCCGGTGTCATCCCGCACCCGATTGTGACCCACGTCCACCCCCGCCGCCGAATCGGCTCCCCGCCCTCAGCAGCCCCGGTCGGACCTGGTCAGCGCCACCGAGCCCAGCCGCGTCGCGTCCCGCGGCACGCTCACCTCCCCGCCCGCGCGCCACCCCCGCGCCTCCGCCCCACCCGGTCCGACCAGCAGGTACAGCAGCAGCTCCACCCGGCCGCTCCTGGTGCACACCCCCTCCTCGCCCACCGGCACCGCCCGCGCCCACCCACCGGGACCACCGCGCCCCGGATCGGCGGTGCCCGCGTCCACCGGGGTCAGCGCGCGCACCGGTGGCCGCTCGTGCGGGACCCCGTCGGGACCGGTCAGCTCGCGCGCCACCAGCACCAGGGCGCCCTCCGCCGGGTACGCGGGCACGTCCAGCTCCACCACCGCCACCGGCCCGTCCACCACACCCCCGCACGGCGCGCGGAACACCACCAGCACCCCGTCCGCCGGAGTCGGGTCCCCGCACGCCGCAGTCCCGCCGCTCACCACCCCCGGCCGGTTCGTCGCGCTGCCGGACAGCGCCGCCGACCCCGACGCGGACGCCTCCCCGCCGTCCCCGCGCACCCGGTCGCTGAACGCCACCAGCAGCGACAGCACGCCCACCGCCGCGCCCACGGCCGCGATCAGCGCCACGTTCCGCGCCGCCGCTTCCCGCCGCGCCGCCCGTCCCGATCTGGAACCGCTCACCGATCCTCGCAATCCGGGGTCTGGTCGGCCCTGGTGACCGGCACCCGGTCCAGGAGCCCGCTGCCTGGGGGAACCACCGCGCCGCCCGCGAGCTCCGGGCCCGCCAGACCCGTCCAGCCGCGCGCGGGGAACCGGTAGGCGAGCAGTTCGGCGCCGGTCCGGTCGCCGACGCACCACGCGCCGATCCGCACCACCAGCGACCACCGGCCCGGCTCGTCCGCCCAGCCCACCACCAGGTCCCTGACCGGCGCGGGCGCGCCGTCCCGGTCGGTGGAGGTGCGCAGCACCAGCGCGATCCCGCTGTCCTCGTCCAGCTCGCCCACGTCCAGCTCGACCCGCTGCCACAGCCCCACCGCCGCCCCCGCGCACGGCTGCCGGAACACCGCGACCGCGCCGGAGGGCGCGGAGCAGGCGGGGGAGCGCACGGGGGGCCGCCCGGTGCTCACCACCGCGTCCACCACCCGCGGCGGCGCGCCCGGCGCGGCGGGGGAGGTGGTCGTGCTGGCCGACGCGGTCGAGCCGCTCGGCGCAGGAGCGGCGCTCGACCACGCGGTGGTCGTCGTGGGCGCGCCCGGCGGCGGGGTGACCGAGGGCCGCTCCGCCGGGGTCCTGGTCGCCGGGTTCACCGCCGTCACCGGGAAGGTCGCCGTGACCGTCCACAGTGGATCAGGCTCGGCCGGGTCCGCCGCGCGCACCCGCTCCGCCCGCGTCGCCCCCGGCGTGGGGGGCGGCCGGGCCGCCCCCCCGCGCCCCCCCGCCCCCCCCCCCCGCCGCGCCGGCCGGCGGCGGATACCCCCCCCGTACCCCGCCCACC
>NZ_JBQGCX010000838.1:0-2229 GCF_052038725.1 Actinosynnema sp. | reverse complement strand
GCTGCGCGCCGCCTACCCGCGGCGGGCGGACGGGACCACGTGGTTCCCGTTCCGCCGCGTGTTCGCCGTGGCCAGGGTGCGCTGAGGGCCGCCCGGCGCGCGTCAGCGCACGCGCGGGGCGACGGGCTCACGCTGCCCGTTGACGCCGACCCGCTTCACCGCCGTGTACTTGCGGCCGACGGTGGTCTGCTGGCCGATCTTGGCCCGCACGATGCCCGCCGCGCCCTGCACCGCCGGGTGGTCGACGACGGCGCGGTAGGCCCGGACGATCTGGTCGTACCGCGCCTTGCCCGCCCGCGCGCCCAGCACGTAGCCGATCGCGGCGCCGAACAGAATGCCCTTCATACCCGGTCTCCTCACCGTTGTGCCTGGTCAATGCCCATCCTGCCGGAAACGAGGGGGGTGTGTTCGAAGTACTCCTCCGGATGCGCTAGAGTTACTCCCGTCAGCCCGCGAGGGCGGGCGAGGACAACTGAACATTCCCCCATAGCTCAACGGCAGAGCATTCGACTGTTAATCGAAGGGTTACTGGTTCGAATCCAGTTGGGGGAGCATCCCAGACGAGGGCCCGTCCGCTTGGACGGGCCCTCGCTGCTTGCCCCATCTCTCCCACACCACGGGGTTCGCCCGAGCGGGGGCGGCTGAAACCCGTCATCCGGATGCGCGAGCGGCTGTGGTGTTGATCACGGCGGTGCCGGCACCCTGGTGGGCATGGGCCGCTACGCGAATCTCTCTCGCATCGAAGCGATGGACCCCGAGCGCGACGCCTGGGAGATCCTGCGCCTGTCCACCGGTTACGAGTTCCCCTGGGACTACACGCGGGCGCTGGAGTTCGCGCTGTTCCGCACGTACTGCGTGCCGTCCATCTCGGCGCTGCTGGCGCGCACCGGCGAGTTCGAGCGCAGGCCCCAGAAGCGCTACGACGACACCGCGCTGCTCATGGGCGAGCTGGTCGACCACGGCTACGACTCGCCGCGCGGCAAGGAGGCGCTGCGCGCGGTCAACCGGATGCACCACCGGTACGACATCGACAACGACGACATGCTGTACGTGCTCTCCACGTTCGTGTACGACCCGGTGGAGTGGTTGGAGCAGTACGGCTGGCGGAAGCCGTCGGAGCACGAGAAGCAGGCCTCGTACCACTTCTACCGGGCCGTCGGGGCGAGGATGGGCATCCGGGACGTGCCGGAGGGATACGAGGCGTACCTGGCGTTCAAGCGGCGCTACGAGGCCGAGCGCTTCAAGCACGCGGACACGAACGCCGAGATCGGCCGCTACACCCTGGACCTGTTCTGCTCCTGGTACCCGGCGCCCCTGCGCCCTGCGGCGAGGCAGGCCGTGATCGCCCTCCTGGACCCCGCGATGCTCGACGCCTTCGGCCTGGAACCCGCGCCGAGCTGGCTGACGTCGACGGCCAAGGCGGCCCTGCGCGCGCGAGCACGGGTCGTCCGCAGGATGCCCCCGAGACGCGAGCCGTTCCTGACGAACCAGCCGAAGAACCGAACCTACCCCGGCTACCCGACCGGTTACCGGCCGTCCGATCTGGGGACTTCGTAGCACGGGTTGGTCACGTGCTGACGGGTTGTCGAGACGCGGGGCCCCGGCGCTCTGTACCCTCCAGAACCGCACGTCAGGGGACGGTAGCTCAGCCGGTCAGAGCAGCGGACTCATAATCCGTCAGGTCGTGGGTTCGAACCCCACCCGTCCTACGCACTCCACCAGCGGAAACAGACTTTATCATGATCATCAGTTGATCGTTTGTCCATGCGTTTGTCCATTGACACGCGATTGACCATGGGGTCATGACCAGCGCAGATGGCCCACGAGGCCGCCAAAAGCGTGGCAGCGTCCGCAAGCGGGGGAACTCGCTCCAGATCCGGGTCTTCGCGGGCCGGGACCCGGTGACGCACCGTGCCGTGTACCTCGCGGGCACCGTTCAGGGGACGGACCGGGCGGCCTACCGCGAAGCGGACCGGGTCATGACCCGAATGCAAGCCGAGGTCGACGCGCAGCGGGCGGCCACGACCACGGTCACGTTCTCGCACGCCATTGACGAGTGGCTGGCCACCGTGGAGCTGGAGGAGAGCACGCGGGACAGCTACCTCGGGTACATCGAGCGCACCATTCGCCCCGCTCTGGGTGAGGCGCAGGTGCGGAACCTGACCGCGCGAGCCCTGGAGGGCCTGTACGCGGACCTGCGCCGGTGCCGGGCGCGCTGCTCCCGCAGGC
>NZ_JBQGCX010000837.1:0-1544 GCF_052038725.1 Actinosynnema sp. | reverse complement strand
GAGCACCCCGTCCGCGTGGGGGGGGGCGCCCCCCACCGCGTGGGGGGCGAGGGCGCGGGGTAGGGGGGGGGGCGGGCGCCCGCGCGGCGGTTCGGGGCGGGCGAGTGGGACGGTCGCCTGCTCGGGGCGGGTCGTGCAGGTGAAGGTGTCCACGGGGAACAGCCTGCGGCGCGCGGCTGAGCGGCAGGTGAACCGTTCATGAGGACGTTTTCATCCGGCCGGCGGACGCTCCCGAGAAACCGTATCGATCACCGAACGTAGTTACACCCGCACCCCACATCCACACGAACAGGTAGTCCTCTTCGGCGGTCGGGTCACGTCTGCGGCCCCTGCGGCGATCCACCCCACGTAGACAGCCCGAGGGGATCGAGAGCAGCCATGCCGGACAGCGCACCCACCATCGTCGAACTCGCCGCCGACTTACGCGCCCTGCGCACGCGCCGTGCCCGCGCCACCGGGGACGGTGAGCTGACCGTCCGCCAGATCGCCGCCTCGACCGGGTACGCGCTCGGCACGGTCTCCGACTACCTCACCGGCACCACGCTGCCGCCAACGGACCGGTTCGGGGTGCTCGTGCGGCTGCTCGGGGCCACGCCCGCCGAGGAGGTGCGGCTCGGGCGGGTCCGGGACCAGGTCGAGCAGGTGCTCTGCGCGCGGCGGGAGGCGCGCGGGCGGGTGCTGCGGGAGCTGCCGCCCGAGGTGTTCGGGTTCGCCGGGCGGGAGCGGTTCCTCGCGGCGCTGGACGGGCTGGTCGACGGGCCCCGGTACGCGGTGGTGTCCGGGCCCAGCGGGGTCGGGCGGACGGCGGCGGTGGTGCGGTGGGCGCACCGCAGGGGGCACCGGTTCCCGGACGGGGCGGTGTACGTGGACCTGCGCGGGCGCGACAGCGAGGTGCGGCCCAAGGCGCCGGGACGGCGGTCGCTGCTGGTGCTGGACAACGTCCGCAGCGCCGAGCACGCCCGCCCGCTGCTCGCGGCGTGGCCCGGCAGGGCGGTGGTGATCACCGGGCGCGAGTTCGCGCTGCGCGACGCGATCCACCTGCCCGTGCCGCCCCTGACCGCCGCGGAGGCCCTCGACCTGCTGACCAGGCTCACCCGCAACCGCCCGTCGGTCGACCAGGACGCGGCGGCGGAGCTCGTGGACCGCTGCGCCCGCCTGCCGCTGGCGCTGCGCCTGGCGGCGGAGGTCGTGGCGACGAAGGTGGAGACGTCGGTGCAGTCGCTGGTGGCAGGGCTGGCGGCGCGGCAGCGGGGGGTGGGGGACGTGCGCGGCGTGCTGGCCTGGACCCTGTCCCACCAGCCGCCGGAGCTGGTGCGGGCGTTCCGGCTCGTGGTGGCGGGCAGCGGACGGCGGATCACGCCCCGGTGGCTCGCCTCGGCCGGTCAGCTGGACGTCGGGCGCGCGCGGGCGCAGCTCGACGCGCTCGGGCGGGCGCAGCTGCTGCACCGGGCGAAGCCGGGGCACTACGGGGTGCACGAGCTGGTGCGGGCCTGCGCGGGTGAGCCGGTCAGGCGGTCGAGTTCGGTGGCGATGACGTCGTAGGT
>NZ_JBQGCX010000836.1:0-2065 GCF_052038725.1 Actinosynnema sp. | reverse complement strand
GGCGGTCCCGCCCGCCGCGACCGCGCCGGAGGTGACGCACCACAGCGGGGCCGTGACGCCCGCGTCGCCGAGCGCCTGGACGAGCGCGGCGGTGGCCAGGACCGCCCGGCTCGCCCCGGACTCGCCGTGCGGCTGGTCGTCCAGCGCGAGCAGCGACACCACACCGGCCCACTCGCCGCCGACCCGCGCGGCCAGCGCCTCCCGCCGCACCCCGCCGGGCCCGACGACCAGGGCGCGCACCCCGTCCGCCACGGCCCGGACCTGCCGCACCCACTCGTCGAACCCCGGCCCCGGCGGGCGCACCACCAGCCACTCCCCCGCCAACCGGGCCGCGCCACCGCTCCCGACCGGAACCCACTCGACGCGGTGCGGCGGGGCGAAGGGCGGCGGGGGCGCGGGGTCATCCGGCTGGGCGCAGGCGGGCGAGGGCGGGGCGGCGGTCGGCGAAACGCGGGCGGACAGGGACTCGGCGTGGTTCGCGGGCGCGGGCTCGTCCGACGAGGCGCGGTCCAGCGGAGCGCAGGCGGGCAGGGGCTCGGAGCCACCCGGCGAAACGCGGGCGGACAAGGGCTCGGCGTGGTTCGCGGGCGCGTCAGACGCGGCGGGCCCGCGGTGCTGGAACGCGTACGTGGGCAGCGGAACCGCGCGGCCGTCCGGGAGGGCCCGCGTCCAGTCGACCGCGACGCCGCTCACCCAGGCCCGCGCGACGGAGCGCAGGAACCGCTCGGCCCCGTCCTCGTCCCGGCGCAGCGAGCCGACCGCGGCGGCGCGCGCCCCGACCTCCTCGGCGCTCTCCCGCACCGGCCGCACCAGCACCGGGTGCGGGCTGATCTCGACGAACGCGTCGAACCCGTCGGCGAGCAGCGCCCGCGTGGCGTCGGCGAACCGCACCGGCGAGCTCAGGTTCCGGTACCAGTGCGCGGCGTCCAGGGGTTCCGCGCCGATCCGGCGGGCCTCGGTCGCGCAGTACAGCGGGATGGCCGGTTCGCGGGGCGCGAGGCCGCCCAGGAGCCGTTCCAGCTCGTCCCGCACGGGGGTGACGCGCGCGCAGTGCACCGCGTGGTCGACGGGCAGGCGGCGGGTGCGCACGCCCTCGGCGGCCAGCTCCGCGCACAACCGGTCGACGGCGTCGGCGTCCCCGGCGACGGTGGTGGAGCGCGGCCCGTCCACGGCGGTGACCACGATCCCGTCGTGCCCGAGCAGCTCGGCGGGCGGCAGCGCGATCGACGCCATGGCCCCGGCGCCCGCGAGCGGCAGCAGCGCCCGGCCCAGCAGCGCGCTGACCGCCGCCGCGTCCTCCAGCGAGAGCGCTCCCGCGACGCAGGCCGCCGCGATCTCGCCGAACGAGTGCCCCACCACCGCGAGGGGTTCGACGCCGTGCGCGCGCCACAGCTCGGCCAGCGACACCAGCACCGCGAACAGCACCGGCAGCCCGACGTCGACCCGCTCCGGCGGCGGCGCGGACGCGTCGCCGAGCAGCACGGAGGTCAGCGACCAGTCGACGTGCGGGGCCAGCGCCCACTCGCAGTCGTCGATCCTGGCGGCGAACACCGGGAAGTCCCGCAGCAGCCCGCGCGCCATCCCGGTCCAGTTCCCGTCCAGGCCGGGGAACACGAACACCACGCGCCCGCTGGTCGGCTCGCCGCCGCGCACGGCGTTCACGGGCCGCCCGCCACCGGCGAGCGCGTCGAGCGCGCGGGTGAACTCGGCGCGCTCCCGCGCGATCACCACGGCCCGCCGCGCCAGCCCGGTCCTGCGGGTCGCCAGCGACCAGCCGAGGTCGGCCACCCCGAGCCCTGGGTGCGCGGCCAGGTGCTCGCGCAACCGGCGTGCTTGTGCGGCGAGGGCTTCGTCGTCGTGCGCGGAGAGCACCCACGGGTGGGCGCGCGGCTTCCCGGCGCGCTGGGCGGGCAGCAGCACGGCGGGCGGGACGTGCTCGACGACGAGGTGCGCGTCGGCCCCGTCCGGCCCGTGGGCGGACACGGCGGCCCGGCGCGGCCGGTCGGCGCGGTCCGGCCACGGGACCGCGTCGGCGGCCGGGCGCACGGGCCCGGCGCCGGGGGTG
>NZ_JBQGCX010000835.1:0-2520 GCF_052038725.1 Actinosynnema sp. | reverse complement strand
ACGTGCGTCTTCACGGTGTGCACGCTCAGCCCCAGCTCGGCGGCCATCTCCCGGTTGCCCAGGCCGCGCGCCAGGAGCAGCGCGGCCGTGCGCTCGGTCGGGGTGAGCGCGGCGAACCGGGCGGCGGGGCCGGTGTCGGCGCGGGCGGTGAGGTCGATCAGCTCGCACTGGACGCGCTCGCAGCGCTCCCTGACCTCGTCCAGCGCGGCGCGGAGGTCGGCGGCCGGGTCCTCCAGCGCGTCGAGCGCGGTCCGCCGGATGCCGCCGACCCGTCCGGACAGGTACTCGACGACCCGGTGCGAGGTGAGCGCGTCCGCCACGTCCGCGCCCGGTCCGGCCAGGTCGGCGAGGGCGGCGCGGTCCTCGTCCTGGCGCACCAGGACCCGCGCCAGCAGGCCGGTCAGCCACTCGCAGGCGCGCACCGCCTCGTCGTCGTAGACGTCCGGGGTGTAGCTGTGCAGGGACACCATGCCGATGACCGAGTCCGGGGCACCGCGCTCGGGGCGCAGCATCGGCGCGGTGACGACGTCGGCGGAGCGGCGGGTGACGTCGCCGAACGAGGTCCCGGCGCGCAGCACGGCCCCGCCGTCGTAGCGGTGCCGGTAGGTCTGGCGGTGGCGCAGCAGCCAGGCGACGGGGTCGTTGGGGCCGTAGGCGTGCAGCACCGGGTCGTCGAACCGCTGGTCCTCGGTGCCGTAGACGTAGCGGACCTTGTGGCCGTGCAGGAGGCCGATGTAGGAGGAGTCGACGTGGGCGACCTTGGCGAGGGTGCGGACGACCTGCTCGTAGACGGCGAACCGGTCGTCGCCCATGGCGAGGATCTTGTGGTGGGCCTCGCGCAGGATCGCGGTCGTGGCGGGGCCCATCCTCGGCGGCAGCTCGGACATCCCACCTCCGCGCTCGGTGCCCCAGGATGTCCGGCGGCGGGTGGCGGGCGACAGACTCCACCTGGGCGAACGCCGCCCGGCCGCTTCCCCGCGCGGGTGAGGCGCGGGGCGGCAGCGGCTCGTGGCGGGCCGCGGGTCGCGGGGGTCACCCCCGGACCACGACCTTGCCGGGCAGGGTGGTGGACTCGGCGTGCACCGAGGGCAGGTCGGCCAGCGGGACGCGGCGGGCGATGTCGACGCGCAGCTCGCCGCGGTCGACGCGCTCGCCCAGCTCGGCCAGCTGGGCGGCGTCGCTGCGGACGAACAGGTTCACGCCGCGCACGCCGCGCGCCTCGTCGGTCGGTGCGGGCATCCAGACCGTGGTGTTCACGACGATCCCGCCGTCGTGGACGAGGTCGGTCAGGGCGGCGAGCTGCTCCGGGGCGACCGGGGCGAGGTTGAGCACGAGGTGGACGCGCTCGGTGACCGCGTCGGCGAGCGCGGTGGTGGTGTGGTCGACGACCTCGTCGGCGCCTGCGGCGCGCACGCGGTCGGCGGTGCGGGGGCTGGCGGTGGCGATCACGTGGGCGCCCGCGGCCTTGGCGAGCTGGAGCGCGGGGCCGCCGACCGAGCCGCCTGCGCCGTTGACCAGCACGCGCTGACCGGCGACCAGGCCGCCGTGGTCGAACAGGGCCTGCCAGGCGGGCAGGCCCACCACCGGGAGGGCGGCGGCGTCGGCCAGCGGGATGGAGGTCGGGGCGGGGGCGAGCGCCTCGGCGGCGGTGACGACGTGCTCGGCGGAGGCGCCGACGCCGGTCATGGACAGGAAGGCCACGACCGCGTCGCCGACCCGGACGTTCGTGACGCCCTCGCCGAGCGCGTCGACGGTGCCCGCGACGTCGAGGCCGGGGGTGTGCGGGAGGGCCACCGGGATCGGGCCCTGCATGAACCCGGCGCGGATGTTGCCGTCGACCGGGTTGAACGAGGTGCCCGCGACCTTGATCCGGACCTCGCCCGCGCCGGGGGTGGGGAGCGGGGCGTCCTCCAGGACCAGGACCTCGGGGGCGCCGTACTGGTGGAAGCGCACTGCCTTCATGGGAGAGCCTCATCTCGTTCGGTCTTTGCTTCGAGTTCGAAGCAACTGGGGAGAACACTAGCGTTGCTTTGAATTTGAAGCAAAGTGACCTGCGCCACGGTCCTTTGAATTCGAAGCAGTACACTCGGCGGCATGGCCGACACCCCGCCGTCGCTCGACCCCGTGCAGCTCGGCGCCTACTTCGACCTCATCGAGGTGACCAGCCTGCTGCGCCACGCCGTGGAGCAGCAGCTGCGCGAGGCGGGCGACCTGAGCTACGTGCAGTTCCAGCTGCTCTCCCGGCTCGGCGACTCGCCCACCGGCAGCCACCGGATGACCGACCTCCCCGACGGCGTCGTCTACACCCGCAGCGGGCTCACCTACCAGGCCGGACTGCTGGAGAAGGCCGGGCTGGTCACCCGCGCCCCGTCCCCGGACGACGAGCGCGGCGTCACCGTCACGATCACCGACGCCGGGCGCGCGCTGCTGGCGCAGGTGCTGCCCGGTCACGTGGAGGTGGTCAGCGGGCTGCTGTTCGAGCCGCTCTCGCGCGAGGACGTCACCGCGCTGGCCGGGCTG
>NZ_JBQGCX010000834.1:0-2285 GCF_052038725.1 Actinosynnema sp. | reverse complement strand
CGTCACGTCGACGCGGCCCGCCTGCAGGCTGGTGATCAGCGAGCCGAACGCCATGTCCTCGTGCACGACCTCCACGCCGAGGCGCTTGCCGACGGCCTTGATCAGGTCGACCTCGGAGCCGACCGGGGTCTTGCCGTCGGCGGCGTAGAAGTTGTTGGGCGGGCTCTGGATGTTCGACCCGACCTTGAGCTTGCCCGCGCTGGTGACCTCGGGCGGCAGCGACGCGGCCAGGGCGTCGTCCCTGGCGACCGCGTCGACGATCGCGCCGGTGGCGGGCAGGTCGTCCGAGACGCCGGGCGTCCCCGCCGATCCGGAACCGCCGTCGCCGCCGCCGCAGGCGGACAGCAGGAGCAGGGCGGCGAAAGCGGTGTTCAGAGCGGTACGGCGCACGGCCATGGGCACCTCCTGGCTTCGGGTGCCAGGAAGTTACAACTTTTTGTTGAAAGTGTCTACGCTTTGTTGAAGAGGTTGACTTCCTGTTGAAGGGAATCCGCGGGGTAGCCGATCCGTTGAACGGGGTAGTCGGGGGACGAACCCCGAAGCCGACTAGCGAGGAGAGCGTATGGCCACGGTGGAGCTGACCACGGAGAACTTCGACGAGGTGGTCGGTGGCTCCGACATGGTCCTGGTCGACTTCTGGGCGGGCTGGTGCGGGCCCTGCCGCCAGTTCGCCCCCGTCTACGACAAGGCCGCCGAGAAGCACTCGGACATCGTCTTCGGCAAGGTCGACACCGAGGACCAGCAGCAGCTCGCGCAGGCCTTCCAGGTGCGCTCGATCCCGACGCTGATGATCGTCCGCGACGGCGTGGTGCTCTACGCCCAGCCCGGCGCCCTGCCCGAGACCGCGCTGGAGGACCTGATCAAGCAGGCCCGCGAGGTCGACATGGACGAGGTCCGCAAGCAGGTGGCCGAGCAGCAGGCCGACGAGACCGACGGCGAGCCCGCCACCAAGGGCTGAGCGCCGCGCTCGGGAACAGGCGTGGCGAGAGGCGGGACCCGGATCAGGGTCCCGCCTCTCGTCGTCTCATGAGTCTGCGCCGCTCGTTCTTCAACACCCTGTTGAGACTCCCCCGAAGCCGCCCCCGCGTGTCCACCGGCACACCGCGCCCGTCGTGCGCGACCTCGCCCGTGACGCATGATTCACCCATGCTCGCCGCGAAATCCGCCGACTTCGTCCGCTTCTGGACCGAACGCCGCGTCTGCACCCTCACCACCCTGCGCCGCGACGGCACGCCGCACGTCACCCCGGTCGGCGTCACCCTCGATGTGGCCTCCGCGACAGCGCGGGTGATCAGCTCGCGCGGCTCGCATAAGGTGCGCCACGTGCTCGCGGCGGGCGAGGACGGCGCGCTCGTCGCCGTGTGCCAGTTCGAGGGCGCCCGCTGGTCGACCCTGGAGGGACGTGCGGTGGTGCGGCAGGACGCCGAGTCGGTCGCGGACGCCGTTCGGCGCTACGCCGAGCGCTACCGCGTGCCCAGGGAGAACCCGGAGCGCGTCGTCATCGAGATCGCGATCACCAGGGTGCTGGGCCTGAGGTGAGCGCGAGAGCAACCACCGGCGACGTGATCACCGTCGTCGGCCTCGGCGCGGACGGCTGGGACGGCCTGACCGGCCACGCGCGCCACGAGATCGCCTCCGCCGAGGTGCTGATGGGCTCCACCCGCCAGCTCGACCTCGTCCCCGGCGAGTTCACCAGGGTCGCCTGGCCGTCCCCGCTGCTGCCCGCCCTCCCCGACCTGCTCGCCGCGCACGCGGGCCGCCGGGTGTGCGTGCTGGCCAGCGGCGACCCGCTGTTCCACGGCATCGGCGCCACCCTGGTCCGGCTGCTCGGCGCGGACCGCGTCACCGTCGTGCCGCACCCCTCGTCCGCCTCGCTCGCCTGCGCCAGGCTCGGCTGGGCGCTCGACCGCACCGAGGTGGTCAGCCTCGTCGGCCGCCCGACCTCGCTGCTCGTGCCGCACCTCCAGCCGCACCGCAGGCTCCTGCTCCTGGGCGCCGACCCGCGCGCCGTCGCCGAGCTGGCCCCCGACGCCCGGATCACCGTCCTCGAGCAGCTCGGCGGACCGGACGAGCGCGTCCACCACGACCTCGGCGCCGCCGACCCGCTGCACGTGCTCGCCGTCGAGTGCGGCCCCGGCGGCCTGTCCAGGGCGCCGGGGCTGCCCGACGACGCCTTCGAGCACGACGGCCAGATCACCAAGCGCGAGGTGCGCGCCGTCAGCCTCGCCCTGCTCGGCCCCAGGGTCGGCGAGCTGCTGTGGGACGTCGGCGCGGGCGCGGGCAGC
>NZ_JBQGCX010000833.1:0-2513 GCF_052038725.1 Actinosynnema sp. | reverse complement strand
GGGTGGGTGTGGGGGTGCGCGCAGGGGTGGGTGTGGGGGGCCGGCACCGGGTGGGGCACTTCGGGCGGGGTGGACGCGGGCCGGTGGGCGCGGGCGGGTGGGGATGCCCATTGCCCGCGCGGGACTTGACCGCGCTGCCGGGCGGTGGGCACGGGCGGGCGGGGACGCCTGGGCGCGAACGGGACCGGAGGACGCGGGCGGAGGCGGGCAGGCGCGAACGGCGCGGGCCGGGTGGGCCTGGGCGCGGCCGGGGCCGACGAGTGCGGGGCGGGCCCTGTGGGGGGGCGACGCAGCACGGGTGCGATCGGGTGGAGCTGGCACAGCACGGGCGCGATCAGGTGGGAGCGGCACAGCACGGGCGCGGTCAGGTGGGAGCGTCACAGCACGAGCGCGATCAGGTGGGAGCGACACAGCACGAGCGCGGTCGGGTGGGCGCGGAGGGGATCGGCGGGGCGCGGGCGGTGTGGGGCGTGTGAGCGGGTTCTTGCTGGTGCGCGTGGGTGCGGGGCGGTTCCGGGGGTGGGTTCCGGGGTGGGGTGGGGGGCGGTTCGCCGGGCGGGCGCTGTCCGGCGGGGTGGGGGTGCTCTGGGAGAATCCGGGGTGATCGCCTCACTAGGGAGTCAGTCCATGATCGTCAGCCCGGTTCGCCAGCCGCCGCTCGGCGAGCTGCTGCTCGCCCAGTTGCGCGTCCTGATCGTGCGCGGGGAGCTGGCCTCGGGGACGCACCTGGTGGAGGGGTGGATCGCCGAGCGGTTCGACGTCAGCCGGGGGCCCGTGCGGGACGCGTTGCGGCAGCTGGAGGTCGAGGGGCTGGTCGAGACGCGCAAGCGCGGGGTGCACGTTCGCGGGCTGACGGACGAGGACCTGGTCGAGCTGTACTCGCTGCGCGGGGCCCTGGAGGAGCTGGCCGTGCGGGAGACCATCGCCCGGTCGGGGGACGCGGACTGGGCGCCGCTGGACGACGCGCTGGCGCGGATGCGGCGGAGCGCCGAGGTCGGGGACGCAGCCGGGTTCGTGGCCGCCGACCTGGACTTCCACCTCGGGTTCTGCGGCATCGGCGGCAACCGCTGGCTGACCTCCACCTGGTCGCTGCACCGGCCGCTGTTCTCGGCGGTGCTGGAGATCACCAACACCGACCGCGACCTCGGGCCGATCGCCCAGGACCACGCCGACCTGTCGGCCGTGGTGCGCTCCGGCGACGTGGCCAGGGCGCTGGCCGAGCTGCGCGCCCACCTCGACGACTCGTGCGCCCGCATCCGCGCCGTCCTCGCCGCCCGCGACCCGGCTGCTGAGCAGCGGGGCTGAGCGCCGCCCTCAGCACAGGACCTGGATCGGCTCCTCCACGCCCACCGTGCGCGCGTAGTGCTTCAACCGGATGAGCAGGGTGTCGGTCACCGGCTCGCCCTTGCGCAGGAGCATCACCCCGGCCGTGGTCAGCACGTCCTGGTCCAGCACGTGCCCGGTCATGATCTCGTCGACGCCCAGCGAGCGCAGCACCCGCCCGCCGGTCGCCACCAGCTCCGCGCCCAGCGCCGCCGACACCAGGGGCGCCGGGAAGCCCTGCTCGGCCAGCCGGGTCGCCAGCTCCTCCGGCGGCACCCCGCCCTCCACGCCGAGCAGGCAGGTCACGGCCGTCGCGAAGACCAGCTCCCCCGGCCATCCGCGCTTGCCCGGCGCGTCCACGGCCAGCGGGGCGCGCGCCTCGGCCAGCTCCACCGGCTGCGCGCCCACCCACGCTGCCACCCGCTCCAGCCTCGGCACCCGTCCCAGCAGGGTGCGGGCGAGGTTCGGGTGACCGGCGACCAGCGCCCGCTCGGCGTCGGCCAGCTCCTCCCCCGCGACGACCCTGCGCAGCACCTCCTCCGGCACGCTCACGCAGCCGACCTGGCTGAGCAGCGACGCCAGCCGCACCTCCCACCCGTCGGCCACCTCGACCGCCTCGGTGACGGCGGCGACCAGCGCCCGCACCCGCCCGCTGCGCGCGGCGGCGACCGGGCTGGCGCTGGAGAGCAGCTCGGTGAGCACCTCCACCGCGCCGTTGAGGGTGCGTTCGAGCAGGTCGCGCTCGGCGTGCAGCAGCTCGTACTGGCGCAGCGCGTCGTCCAGCGCCCGCGTCAGGTCCTCGGCCCCGCACGGCTTGGTCAGGAACCGGAACAGCGAGGAGTTGTTCACCGCCGCGATCGTGGCGCTCATGTCCGCCTGGCCGCTGAGGATCATCAGGACGGTGTCCGGGGAGATCCGGTTGACCGACGCGAGCAGCGCCGCGCCGTTCACCACCGGCATCTGCATGTCGGACACGACCACCGCGAACGGCTCCCGCCGCTCGGCGCTCTCGCGCACCAGGCCGATCGCCTCGGCGCCGGACACCGAGGTCGTCAGCTCGTAGCGACCCCGCAGCATCCTGCGCAGACCGTCGAGGACGCGCTGCTCGTCGTCCACCATCAGGACCCGCCGGTTGCTCATGCCCCGCCCGCTCCCCTGCGCTCGACCACCGGAAACACCGACCCCGCGAC
>NZ_JBQGCX010000832.1:0-5276 GCF_052038725.1 Actinosynnema sp. | reverse complement strand
GGGGCCGCGCGCACGCGGCCCCGACCTCGCTCAGCAGCCGAGGTCGTAGATGTAGACCGAGCTCCAGATCCTGATCCACTCACCGGGCGAGTGCCAGCCCAGGTAGAACACCGAGCAGGTGGTCGACCGGAAGCAGTCGGTGTCCTTGAAGTACTCGGGCGACTGGTTGGAGTTGCGGCCGGAGGCCACCGTCTTGCGCGGGTGGGTGGAGCTGTCCGGCCAGAGCGAGCACGAGGTGTGGCTGCTCGAATCCCTGGCGGCTTCCAGCGACCTGTTGGTGCGGTTGTTCACGATCCCGCACGGGTCGAGCACCCCGCCGCAGTTCGCGCCGAACGGCTCGACGGCGGAGTCGGCCCCTGCCGAGGTGTCGACGGGGACCACAACGATCCCACCCCTCGGCGGGGCGTCACCCGCTGCAGCCACCCCTGCCGCGGCCACGCCCGACGCCGCCATGCCGGATGGCACGAACCCCACCAGCGCCACCAGGACGGCGACTACGATCGCCATGCTGCGGAACACACGTCTGCTCATGCGAATCCCCCTCGGACCACCGGTCGCCCCCCTGGCGAACCCGGTCGGACCGACAGTGCGCCGCTCGGCCACGACGGGTGTCGGAGTCTGGGAAGCCACCCGCCGATGGACGAGCGGTGGGCTGCTCTCGATGGGGCACGCCTGTTCAGGCGCGCCGCTGGCCTCCCGCGTCCACGCGGCGCAGGCTGCGGCGACCGCGCACGGCCAGCAGCGGCTTGAGCAGCAGCCACTCGCCGACCCGCTGGTCGCGCGCCCGCACCAGCCGCGCCGCCAGGTGCGGGTGCTGGCGCCACAGGTACTCGCGGGCCTTCTCGGCGTGGAACGGGTTCGACACGACCTTGATCCGGGCGAAGCCCTCCAGCAGCGGCCCGACCTCGCGCACGTTCTCCCAGGTCGTGCGGCTGCGCGGCTCCCGCAGCAGCGGGCCCCGGTAGCCGAGGGCCCTGGCGTGCCCGGCCAGCAGGTCCGCCTCCGGGCGCGCGCCGCCCACCGGGCCCCCGCACACCACCAGCACCGACCCCGCGCCGTCCAGCGAGCGCAGTCCCGCGCGCACCCGCCACCGGTTCACCGCGTTGGGCCGCTCGCCCGCGTTCCGGTAGCCGAGCACCACCACCGCCGTGCCCGAACCCCCGCCGTCCACCCCGGCGCCGAGCCTGCGGCGGGACGCGCGCCAGTGCTCCACCTCGCCCCACACCAGCGCCCCGACCAGCGCGAACCCGACCTCGGCCCCGATCTTCCGCAGCACCACCGCGCCAACCTAGCGGCCCCCGCGACACCGGGGGCGCCCCAGGTGCGATCACCGAAAACCACCTGCGCCGACCAGTCCCCATAGGACACACTCCCCCGCGTGCTGCTGACGTTGACCACCACCCGCGCGCCCGCGACCGACCTCGGGTTCCTGCTGCACAAGCACCCCGACCGCGCGCAGACCTTCACCACCTCCTCCGGCCCCGCCCACGTCTTCTACCCTCGAGCGGACGAGCGGGCCTGCACGGTCGCGCTGCTGCTGGAGGTCGACCCCGTCGGCCTGGTGCGCGGTCACGGCAGCACGCTCACCCAGTACGTCAACGACCGCCCCTACACCTCCGGCTCGCTGATGGCCGTCGCCCTCGGGTCGGTGTTCCGCACCGCCATGAACGGCCGCTGCGAGGCCCGCCCCGAGCTGGCCGCCGAACCGCTGCCGCTGCGCGTGGAGCTGCCCGCCGTGCCGCACCGGCTGGTCGAGCGGCTGTTCACGCCGCTGGGCTGGTGGGTCGACGCCGAGGTGCTGCCGCTGGGCGGGGACCTCGGCGACTCCCGCTACGCGCGCGTCGTGCTGACCGGCGAGCTGCTGCTGTCCCAGGCGCTGCGCCACCTGTACGTGCTGCTGCCCGTCCTGGACGGCGACAAGCACTACCACGTCGACCAGGACGAGGCCGCCAAGCTGCTGCGCGCCGGCGAGGGCTGGTTGCCCGAGCACCCCGACCGGGAGCTGATCACCCGCCGCTACCTGCTGAACCGCAGGACCCTGGTGCAGGAGGTGCTGTCCTCGCTCTCCAGCCTGGCCGAGGCCGAGGAGGTCGAGCCGGAGGAGCTGGACAACGCCCTCGCCCCGCCCCGGATCTCCCTCGCAGGCCTGCGCCGCGAGACCGTGATCTCCGTGCTGCGGGAGGCGGGCGCGCGCAGCGTCGTCGACCTGGGCTGCGGCAGCGGCGCGCTGCTGCGCCCGCTGATCGCCGAACCGCAGTTCACCCGCGTGCTCGGCGTCGACGTCTCCGCGCACGCCCTGCGCGTGGCCGCCCGCAAGCTGCGCCTGGACGGCATGGGCGAGCGCCAGCGCGCCCGCGTCGAGCTGCGCCAGGGCGCGCTGACCTACGTCGACCGGGGCCTGACCGGG
Source organism: Actinosynnema sp. (assembly GCF_052038725.1). Lineage (NCBI taxonomy): Bacteria > Bacillati > Actinomycetota > Actinomycetes > Pseudonocardiales > Pseudonocardiaceae > Actinosynnema > Actinosynnema sp. The sequence goes on along the minus strand of NZ_JBQGCX010000832.1, from coordinate 2,869 downwards.
TTCGACGCGGCCGTGCTCATGGAGGTCGTCGAGCACGTCGACCCGGAGCGGCTGCCCGCGCTGGAGCACGCCGTGTTCGCCTGCGCCCGCCCCGGCCTGGTGCTGGTGACCACGCCGAACGTCGAGTCCAACCCGCTGTTCGAGACCCTGCCCGCCGGGTCGCTGCGGCACGCCGACCACCGGTTCGAGTGGACCCGCGCGCAGTTCCGCGAGTGGGCCGAGGGCGTGGCGGCGCGCACCGGCTACACCACCCGCTACCTGCCGATCGGCGACGAGGACCCCGAGCGCGGCGCGCCCACCCAGGCCGCCGTCTTCACCCTGGAGAGGACCGAGGACTGATGGAGCTGACGATCCCCCAGCCGAGCCTGGTCGTGCTCGTCGGGGCCTCCGGCTCCGGCAAGTCCACGTTCGCGCTCAAGCACTTCCAGCGCACCCAGGTGCTCTCCAGCGACTTCTTCCGGGGCATGGTCGCCGACGACGAGAACGACCAGTCCGCGTCCGGCGCGGCGTTCGACTCGCTCTACTACGTCGCGGGCAAGCGCCTGGCCGCGGGCCGCACCACGGTCGTGGACGCCACGAACGTGCAGCCCGCCGACCGGGCGCGGCTGATCGCGGTCGCCAAGGAGCACGACGTGCTGCCCGTCGCGATCGTGCTCGACACCCCCGACTCGGTGTGCCTGGCCCGCAACGCCACCCGCCCCGACCGGGACTTCGGCGACCACGTCGTGCGCCGCCAGCGCACCGCCCTGCGCAAGTCGGTCAACCGGCTCGGCCGCGAGGGCTTCCGCCGGGTGCACGTGCTGCGCACCCAGCAGGACGTGGACGAGGCCGTGATCGTCCCGGAGCGGCTGCTCAACGACCTGCGGCACGAGCGCGGCCCGTTCGACGTGATCGGCGACGTGCACGGCTGCCGCGCCGAGCTGGAGGAGTTGCTGGTCGCCCTCGGCTACGAGCTGGTGCGCGACGGGCGGGGCCGCCCGGTGGACGCGCTGCCGCCCGAGGGCAGGCGCGCGGTGTTCGTCGGCGACCTGGTCGACCGGGGACCGGACACGCCGGGCGTGCTGCGCCTGGTCATGGGCATGGTCGAGGCCGGGCACGCGTTCTGCGTGTGCGGCAACCACGAGCAGAAGCTGGTGCGCGCCCTGCGCGGGCACAAGGTCAAGGTCGCGCACGGCCTGGCCGAGTCGCTGGAGCAGCTCGGCGAGCAGGACGAGGAGTTCCGCAAGGCCGCCACCCGGTTCTGCGACGGGCTCGTCGCCCACTACGTGCTCGACGGCGGCGACCTGGTCGTGGCGCACGCCGGCCTGCCCGAGCACTACCACGGCCGCGCGTCCGGCCGGGTGCGCTCGTTCGCGCTGTACGGTGACACCACCGGCGAGACCGACGAGTACGGCCTGCCGGTGCGCTACCCGTGGGCCAACGACTACCGGGGCAAGGCGACCGTGCTCTACGGGCACACGCCCACCCCGAGGGCCGAGTGGGTCAACAACACGATGTGCCTGGACACCGGCGTGGTGTTCGGCGGCGAGCTGACCGCGCTGCGCTACCCCGAGCGCGAGGTCGTGGCCGTGCCCGCCCACCGGGTCTGGTACGAGCCGGTCCGGCCGCTCAAGCCCGTCGCGCCGGAGCGGGAGGCGGGGGCGCTGGACCTGGACGACGTGACCGGCAAGCGCGGCGTCGAGACCGCCCACCGGGGGCGGATCTCGGTGCGCGCCGACCAGGCCGCGGCGGCGCTGGAGGTGATGAGCCGGTTCGCGGTCGCCCCGCAGCGGCTGCTGTACCTGCCGCCGACCATGTCGCCGGTGGCGACCTCGAAGCGCGAGGGCCTGCTGGAGCACCCGGACGAGGCGTTCGCCGAGTACCGGGGCTGGGGCGTGCGGCAGGTCGTGTGCGAGGAGAAGCACATGGGGTCGCGGGCCGTGGTGCTGGTGCGCCGCGACGTCGGGAACACCGGCGACCTGGGCGTCGTGCACACCCGCACCGGCAGGCCGTTCTTCGACGGCGACCTGGAGCGGCGGGTGCTGGAGCGGGTGCGCGACGCGGTGGCGGCCGCCGGGCTGTGGGCGGAGCTGGACACCGACTGGCTGCTGCTGGACTGCGAGCTGATGCCGTGGAACGCCAAGGCGGGCGGGCTCATCCGGCAGCAGTACGCGTCGGTGGGCGCAGCGGCGTCCGGGTCGCTGGGCGTGGCCACGTCCGCGTTGGAGGCCGCCGCCGGGCGCGGGGTCGACGTGGGGGCGCTGCTGGAGCGCACCCGGTCGCGGCGCGCCAACGCCGAGGGCTACCGCAGGGCGTGGAGCCGCTACTGCTGGCCCACCGAGGACCTGGCCGGGCTGAGGCTGGCCCCGTTCCAGGTGCTGGCGGCGCGCGGGCGCACCTTCCACGACCGGGACCACCTGTGGCACCTGGGCGTGCTGGCGCGGCTGGAGGGCGAGCTGTTCCACCGCACCGCGCACCTGGTCGTCGACACCGGCGACGAGGAGCAGGTCGCGGCGGGCGTGCGCTGGTGGGAGTCGATCACCGCGGTCGGCGGCGAGGGCATGGTCGTCAAGCCGCTGGCCAACCTCGTGGTCGGCGAGCGCGGGCCGGTGCAGCCTGGGGTGAAGGTGCGCGGGCGCGAGTACCTGCGGATCATCTACGGCCCCGACTACACCGAACCGGCGAACCTGGAGCGGCTGCGCAAGCGCGGGCTCGGGCTCAAGCGGGCGCTCGCGGTCATGGAGTACTCGCTGGGGCTGGAGGCGCTGGAGCGGGTGGCGCGCGAGGAGCCGCTGTGGCGGGTGCACGAGTGCGTGTTCGCCGTGCTGGCCATGGAGTCGGAGCCGGTCGACCCGAGGCTGTGACCGGGGTGCGGCGGTCCGGTGGAATC